>RDXY01000040.1 GCA_004293045.1 Flavobacteriia bacterium
TTCTTCTTCGTATTATTCTTACTATATTCAAGAAGTTTCCCAGTAATAGCGCAAGCAGAGGTAAAAACAATCTTAAAATCATCTGGAGATAATTTCAAAAGAGAACGAGGAGATAGTAAACCACATCATGACAACCACGGACATGATGCTCACGAAGGACACGATCATCATTAATATAAAGAATTATGAGTAATAAAGTAGTACACGCTATATACAACGACGATGATATTTTGTTAGCAGCAGTTCATAAAACTAAAGCCGCACATTATCATATTGAAGAAGTTTATACGCCATTTCCAGTTCACGGACTTGATAAGGCTATGGGTTTACCAGCAACACGACTTGCAATTTGTGCATTTCTATACGGTATAACAGGTTTAGTAGTATATTTTAATTTATTAAGATATATTATGATTAAAGATTGGCCTCAAGATATTGGCGGAAAGCCCTCTTTTGAATTCATTCAAAATATGCCTGCATTCGTTCCTGTTTTATTTGAAGGAACTGTATTTTTTGCAGCTCACTTAATGGTTATTACTTTTTATATGAGAAGTAAATTATGGCCATTTAAAAAAGCAGAAAACCCAGATGTAAGAACAACAGATGACCATTTTTTAATGGAAGTAGGTGTTCATGATAATGAAGAAGAATTGGTTTCTTTCTTCAAAAACACTGGAGCAGTTGAAGTAAAAGTAATTGATAAGCATTAATAGGTATGAAAAGTATTTTAAATATATTGACATTAGTTGGAGCATCTTTGCTAATGACCTCTTGTTTTGATAAATCTGCGCCTAATTATCAGCTTTTTCCAAACATGTACGAACCAATTTCTTATGAAACATATGGAGAATCGGCCGTTTTCAATTCACCTACTGGTGAAAAAGGAAAAGTAAGTCAAATTCCACCTGCTGGAACTATCAAGCAAGGTTTTGTTCCTTATGAAATTCCAAATACTCCAGAAGGATATATTGCTTCTAAAAATAATGTTTCTCCATTAACTGCTGATCAAGTAGATACAGAAAAAGGGAAAGAATTATTTACTATTTATTGTGCTATTTGTCACGGTGAAGGTGGAGATGGAAAAGGAAATTTAGTAAAGAGAGAAAAATTCCTAGGGGTTCCTAGTTATAAAGATAGAGTAATTACTACAGGTAGCGTTTTTCATGTTGTTACCTATGGTTTAAACTCAATGGGTTCTCATGCAAATCAATTGTCAAAAGAAGAAAGATGGCAAGTTGCTGATTATGTTATGAAACTTAAATCAGAATTAAAATAGTATTACTTTTTAGAAAAAATAAAAATATGTACCAGTTTTCTAGTAGATTAAAAAGCTTTTCATTCGCCTTAATGGTTTTAGGTATTTTAGGAATCGGTTACGGTTTCTGGTCTGCACCTAAAACGAATGAAGATGTAGAAGCCATCTTAAAAGAGCAAGAAGCTCATCATGGTGGCACACACCACGATACACATTCAGGCGCTTCTCATTCAGATGCTTCTCATGAGGAACATGCATCTGCAGCAACACATAATACTCATGAAGCGTCAACGCATAAAGTTGAAAGTGCTGATACAGTTAAACATGAAGTAGCTCATGTTGCAGTGGATACTGCAGCTCATGCAGTACATGACAGTACTGTAGTAGCATTAGCACCTGTTGCAACTGATGCTAAAAGTGACGTTTATGTAAGTAAATTTCATAATGTAATCGTTGACCACGAGGCAGAACATAAAGAACATGTTGAACACGTAAAACATCAATTACAAAATAAGCCATGGTCTGCATTATATGTAGCCTGTATTTTCTTTATGTTAATTGCGGTTGGTGCTTTAGCTTTTTATGCTATTCAATGGGTGGCACAAGCAGGTTGGTCGCCAATGTTGTTTAGAGTTATGGAAGGAATTACAGCTTATGTTTTACCAGGTTCAATTATTTTCTTTATTTTATTAGCGTTAGCTGGTTTCCATTTCAATCATATGTTTACATGGATGGCAGATGGCGTTTCGGATCCTAATAGTCCAAATTATGATCATATTATAGCTGGTAAATCAGGTTTCTTAAATGTGCCTTTTTTCTTAATCAGAGCAGCGATTTTCTTAATTGGTTGGAATTTATTTAGATACGTGTCTAGAAAAAATTCTATCAAATTAGACGAAACAAAAGACATGTCTTTCTTTAAGAAAAATTATAATGCTGCGGCAATGTTCTTAGTATTTTTCATTATTTCTGAGTCAATGATGTCTTGGGATTGGATTATGTCTGTGGATCCTCACTGGTATAGTACATTATTTGGATGGTATGTTTTTGCAAGTTTCTTTGTAAGCGGTATCACTATGATAACATTAACAACTATTTATTTGAAAAATAAAGGGTTATTACCAGAAGTGAATAAATCGCACTTACATGATTTAGCTAAATTTATGTTTGGTATCAGTGTATTCTGGACTTACTTATGGTTTTCTCAATTTATGTTAATGTGGTATTCAAATATTCCTGAAGAGGTTACTTATTTTGTAACTCGTATTGAAAACTATAATTTACCTTTCTTTGGAATGGTAGTTATGAATTTCGTATTCCCATTATTAATATTAATGAATGCCGACTTTAAACGCCTTCAATGGGTAGTTGTTATGGCTGGTATTGTAATATTAGCAGGTCATTATGTTGATTTCTTTAACATGATTATGCCTGCAACTGTTGGTGATCAATGGTTCATTGGGGTATCAGAAATTAGTTCGGTACTTTTCTTCGCAGGATTATTTATTTTTGTTGTGTTCACGGCATTAACAAAAGCACCATTAGCTTCTGAAGGAAATCCATATATAGAAGAAAGCAAACATTTTCATTATTAATAATTAATTAACGAAATAAACAAATGAACGGTTTATTGATACTTTTAATCATAGTTTTATTAGGTGTTGCTGCATGGCAATTATCTAAGATATTTAGTCTAACTCAAATTGGTACTGCAAAAGACGATTCTGCAATAGCTACAGATAAAGACAACAATATAAATGGATATTTAATGTTTGCATTCGTAGCATTTATATACATTTTTACAATTTATTCATTTGTAAAATGGGGTAGCTTTGTTTTAGATACGCCCGCATCTTTACACGGACAAGATGTTGATAATTTGATGAATATCTCCATGGCAATCATCTTTTTTGTTCAAACGTTAACTCAGTTTTTATTACATTATTTTGCATTTAAATACAGAGGGAAAGAAGGTCAAAAAGCATTGTATTTTGCTGATAATAACAAATTAGAGGCCATTTGGACTATTATTCCTGTTATCGTTTTAGCCGTTTTAATTCTTTACGGATTATATACTTGGAACCAAATTATGTATGTTAATGAAGATGAAGAAGTAATCAATGTGGAGCTTTATGCGAAACAATTTGCTTGGGAAGCTCGTTATGCAGGTGATGACAATACGTTAGGTAAAGCGAATGTTCGTTATATTAAAGATGTTAACACACTTGGTGTGGATATGTCTGATCCAAATTCACAAGATGATAAAGTAGTAGCTGAAATTCATTTGCCAGTTGGTAAGAAAATTCATTTCAGAATGCGTTCTCAAGATGTATTACACTCCGCATATATGCCTCACTTTAGAGCACAAATGAATTGTGTTCCTGGTATGGTTACAGAATTTGCTTTTGTTCCTACATTAACTACTGCAGAAATGCGTGGTACCGCTATGATGATGAAAAAAGTTGATGGTATAAATAAAATTAGAGCCAAAAAATCAGAGGCTTTAGTTGCTGAGGGTAAACCAGCTTTAGAACCATATACTTTTGACTATTTATTATTATGTAACAAAATTTGTGGGGCTTCTCATTATAACATGCAATTGAAAATTATTGTGGAGTCGGAAGCAGATTACAAAAAATGGTTAAAAGAACAAAAAACACTTTCTGTTGCAGTAAAAGAAGCCAATGCTCCTAAAGTAGATCCTGCAGCTAATCCTGCTGATACAAAAGTAGTAGTAGATTCTACAAAAACATTAGCACAAGTTGTAGCAAAAAAATAAATTAAGATTCAAAAAATAATATAATTATTATGTCACACGATCACGGTCATCATAAAGATACTTTCATTACTAAATACATATTTAGTATTGATCATAAAATGATTGCTAAGCAATACTTAATTTCAGGTTTGTTGATGGGAATTATAGGGGTAGTATTATCTTTATTCTTCAGAATGCAAATTGCTTGGCCAGAAGAATCTTTTGAAATTTTTAAAATATTCTTAGGAGAAAAATTGGCTCCAGGTGGAGTTATGAGAAATGATATTTACTTGGCTTTAGTAACCATACATGGTACTATCATGGTATTCTTTGTACTAACAGCGGGATTGTCGGGTACGTTTAGTAACTTATTAATACCCTTGCAAATTGGCGCTCGAGATATGGCGTCTGGTTTTATGAACATGTTATCATTCTGGATGTTCTTTATTTCTTGTGTTGTTATGATTGCTTCATTATTCGTTGAATCGGGTCCTGCATCTGCGGGTTGGACTATTTATCCACCACTTTCTGCAATTGAAGAAGCAATTCCAGGTTCTGGAATGGGAATGACCTTATGGTTAGTATCTATGGCTATTTTCATCGCGTCTTCATTAATGGGTTCTTTAAATTATATCGTTACTGTTATTAATTTAAGAACAGAAGGTATGACCATGACAAGATTGCCACTTACAGTATGGGCTTTCTTTGTAACAGCTATTATTGGAGTTATTTCATTCCCTGTATTGTTTTCAGCAGCGTTGTTATTAATTTTCGATAGAAGTTTTGGAACATCTTTTTACTTATCAGATATTTTTATTAAAGGGGAAGTATTACATTACCAAGGTGGATCACCCGTTTTATTTGAACACTTATTTTGGTTCTTAGGACACCCAGAAGTATATATTGTATTATTACCAGCTTTAGGAATTACTTCTGAAGTAATTGCAACCAATTCAAGAAAACCAATTTTTGGATATCGTGCGATGATTGCCTCAATTATAGCTATTGCATTCTTATCTACAATTGTTTGGGGTCACCACATGTTTATCTCAGGAATGAATCCTTTCTTAGGTTCGGTATTTACATTCACAACTCTATTAATCGCCATTCCATCTGCTGTAAAAGCATTTAACTATATAACAACACTTTGGAAGGGTAATTTACAATTAAACCCAGGTATGTTATTTTCTATTGGTTTGGTTTCTACTTTCATTACTGGAGGTTTAACCGGAATCATCTTAGGAGACAGTACTTTGGACATTAACGTACATGATACGTATTTCGTAGTGGCGCATTTCCACTTAGTAATGGGTATTTCAGCATTATATGGTTTCTTCGCCGGTGTATACCACTGGTTCCCAAGAATGTTCGGTAGAATGATGAACAAAACTCAAGGTTATATTCACTTTTGGGTAACTGCAGTTTGTGCTTACGGAGTTTTCTTCCCAATGCACTTTATTGGAATGGCAGGTTTACCAAGAAGATACTACACCAACTCTAACTTTCCATTATTTGACGAGTTAGCAGACACTAACGTATTAATTACTGTCTTTGCTTTAGTAGGAGCGGCTTTCCAATTGGTTTTCTTCTGGAATTTCTTCTATAGTATTTTCAAAGGTAAAAAAGCACCAATGAATCCTTGGCGTTCTAATACTTTAGAATGGACTGCACCAGTAGAACATATGCATGGTAACTGGCCTGGAGAAATCCCAGCAGTGCACCGTTGGCCATATGACTATAGTAAACCAGGTCATGATGAAGATTTTGTACCCCAAAACATACCAATGAAAGATGGTGAAGTAGAATTACATCACTAAAATATAAAAAAAAGTCCTAATGAAAATTAGGACTTTTTTTGTGAATATTATTTAGATATTTAATTTTATTAACTATTTAGATTTCTATTGAAAAGATTCTAATTCACATCACTTTTCTTTGATTTACAATTTATCCAATAAACTATCCAAACACAAATCCCAGCTAAGTGCTGGGTTATATTGTATTATATATATTCTGAAAAGTAAATTATATTCCCAACACCAATTTAGCAATAGTAAAATAAATAATAATACCTATAATGTCATTACTAGTGGTAATAAAAGGTCCGGTGGCTAATGCAGGATCCACACCATATTTGTCTAAAACTATCGGAATAAAAGTTCCTATTAATGAGGCGATAACAATTACACTTAATAATGCTATAGAAACGGTGATGCCAATAATAAATTCGTAGCCAAGTAAAAAATGACTACCAAGAATTAAAATTCCAGCTAAAATACTTCCGTTTAATAAGCTTAACGATAATTCTTTTAATAATCTGTTCCATAAACTTCCAGTGATGGAGTTGTTTGCCAAACCTTGCACCACAATAGCACTTGATTGCACTCCAACATTTCCTGCCATAGCAGCAATAAGTGGCGTAAAGAATAACAACATTCTGTGACTTTCCATCATAGGTTCGAAAATCCCCAAGACTTTTACCGAAATAAAACCACCAAATAAAGCTAAAACCAACCACGGCAAACGCGCTTTGGTTAATTCCAAAATACTGTCATCTGCCTCAACGTCTTGCGAGATACCGGCAGCTAACTGGTAATCTTTATCCGCTTCTTCTTTAATTATATCAATAATATCGTCAATTGTAACGCGGCCAACTAACCTGCCTAATTCATCTACAACAGGAATGGCTTCCAAGTCATATTTTTGCATGATACGAGCCACTTCAACATCTTTAGTTTCTACTCTAACGTAATCTACTTTTTTGATGTAAATGTCGCTAATTTGTGTTTTGGTAGAAGTCGTCAATAAATCTTTTAACGACAAACGACCTTTTAATCGGTCTTCGTCATCTACCACATAAATCGAATGCACTCTGGTAACATTTTCTGCTTGAAGTCGCATTTCTTTCACGCAGGTTAATACGTTCCAGTTTTCATTAACTCGTACTAATTCTTTTGCCATAATACCACCTGCGGTATTTTCGTCATATCGTAAAAGGTCTACAATATCTTTGGCGTGCTCCACATCTTCAAGCTCCGAAATTACCTGTGCTTTTTTTGATTGCGGTAATTCGGCAATAATATCTGCCGCATCATCTGTATCTAATTCATCAAGTTCTTCGGCAATTTCTTTTGCAGATAAGGTGCTTAAAATAGTTTCACGAACTTCTTCATCAAGTTCAAGTAATATTTCAGCGGTTATTTCAGAATCTAATAAGTTGAAAATATAAATGGCTTCAGACGTATCCAAATCATTCATAATTTCAGCAATATCAGCAAAGTGAATGTCATGCAAAATGCTTTCCAATTCAACAATGTTATTTTGTTGAATGAAATTTTCAATTTGCGTGATAAGTTCTTTACTGATTTTAAATTCCATCTGCGGCTATTTTTTGTGTTAAAGAAATAAATTCTTCTACAGATAATTGTTCAGGTCGTTGTGCAAAGATAGTATCTTCTTGTAATTTATCAGATAAATTTAAACTTTTTAAACTATTTCTTAATGTTTTTCTTCTTTGCTGAAAAGCCGTTTTTACTACCTTAAACAATAATTTTTCATCGCAAGGCAATTCGTAATTTTCTTTTCGCGTCATACGCATTACGCCAGAATCCACTTTTGGTGGTGGATTAAAAACCGTGGGTGGTACTGTAAATAAGTATTCAACATCGTAAAAGGCTTGTGCCAAAACGGATAAAATACCATACACTTTGCTCCCTTTTTTACTACAAATTCGTTCCGCCACTTCTTTTTGAAACATTCCTGAAAATTCTGGAATAAATTGACGTAATTCTAACGTTTTAAAAACAATTTGTGTGGAAATATTATAAGGAAAGTTACCAATTATGGCAAATTGTTCGTCTTTAAAAGCGGTTTGCCAATCGTGACGTAAAAAATCTAAAGAGAAAATGTTATTCGCTAATTTTAAATAATGAGCTTGTAAATACGCAACGGATTCGGTGTCAATTTCAACAACAAACGTTTCGTAAGGTTTTTCTAATAAATATTTTGTTAAAACACCCATTCCCGGACCAATTTCTAACACTTTTTTGTAGTTAGAACCTACCAACGAATCGGCAATTTGCTGCGCAATGCTTTCATCCGTAAGAAAATGTTGTCCTAAATGTTTTTTTGCTTTAACCGACATATATTTTATTTAAATTTCAAATTCGTAAATCCCAATTCGTAAATCGTAAATGAATTAGTTTTCATTACTGAAAAACTCGTTGATTACTTCTAATTCTGTTCTAAAAGCCAACATTTTATCACCAAATAATCGAATGCCTTCCTCTCTCAAAGCTGGTGCGAAAGTTTTATAATATTCTTGAAGTTTTTCATTACTTTCTGTAGCGTATTGAATAGAATAGGTTGTTCCTCCCATTTCTTCTTCCACTAAAACTTTTGAAAGTTTCGCTTTATAAAAACAGCCAGTAGCCAAAACGTCTCCAATATGTTTGGTCTTTAACCAATTTAACCATTGATCATGAGCACTATCGTCTATATTTATGGTAACATTATATATAATCATTTGCTTAATTTTTTTACAAAGATACTTTTTTCAAAATCAATATCAATAACAATATAAATATCAATAACAAGAACAGAAATCACATTTAAAATCATTTTAGTCCACTAGAAATTAATTTAATAGATTTCTCAAATTTCTCAAATTTCTCTAATCTGTGTTTAAAAACAAAAAAACTTCTAACTTCCAACCTCTAACTTCCAACTTCTAATTATATTTGTAACATGAATGAAAATTTAGATCCCAACAAAGCGCGTTTTACGCCACAAGAATTAGATATTGAAAAAGCACTGCGACCATTAAGTTTTGATGATTTTGCAGGTCAAGACCACGTGCTTGAAAATTTAAAAGTATTTGTGGCAGCAGCAAACCAGCGAGGGGAAGCACTTGACCACGCACTGTTTCACGGTCCTCCAGGATTAGGGAAAACTACTTTGGCGAGTATTTTAGCGAATGAATTGGGTGTTGGAATCAAAATTACATCGGGTCCTGTATTAGATAAACCAGGCGATTTAGCAGGTTTGCTTACCAATTTAGAAGAACGTGATGTGTTGTTCATTGATGAAATACATCGCTTATCGCCCATAGTAGAAGAATATTTGTATTCGGCTATGGAAGACTATAAAATTGACATCATGATTGAATCGGGTCCGAATGCCCGTTCGGTTCAAATTAATTTAAATCCGTTTACGTTAGTGGGTGCCACTACACGTTCTGGTTTGTTAACCGCTCCAATGCGTGCCCGTTTCGGAATTCAAAGTCGTTTACATTATTATAATACCGAATTATTAGCCACAATTATCGAAAGAAGTTCTGGAATTCTTAACGTGCCTATCGACTTAGAAGCCGCTATTGAAATCGCTGGAAGAAGTAGAGGAACACCTCGTATTGCCAATGCTTTATTACGAAGAGTTCGCGATTTTGCACAAATTAAAGGAAATGGGAATATCGATATAGAAATAGCGCGTTACGCTCTAAAAGCATTAAACGTAGACGCCAACGGTTTAGACGAAATGGATAATAAAATTTTAACTACTTTAATTGACAAATTCAAAGGCGGCCCAGTTGGATTAACTACTTTAGCCACAGCCGTGTCAGAAAACGGAGAAACCATTGAAGAAGTATACGAACCTTTTTTAATCCAAGAAGGCTTTTTAATGCGAACACCCAGAGGCCGAGAAGCTACAGAAAAAGCCTACAAACATTTAGGAAGAATAATAGGTTTGAACCAAGGGGAATTATTTTAAGAATATAGCTCAAAGTCGGGAGACTTTGCGCAGCGGGGAATTGCAAATCTTCGCCTTGATATTGCTAAAAAGAAGATTCTCTTTCTATAACACTCGTTTCTAATTCAATGGTTCTTGGCGTAAAAGGTAAAAAATCTTTTCTAGCCTGCATTTCTTCTAAAAGTAATATAAATGCTTGTTCGCCCATTTCAAAACTTGGCTGATCCACGGTGCTAAGTTTTGGTGTAATCACTTGCGACATAAACCAATTACTAAAACCAATTATTTTTATTTGTTCAGGGACTTTTATTTGATGTTCGTTAAAATGTGCCAAAACGCCCACGGCAACTAAATCGGTAATTACAAAAATACCATCTACATCTTGGTGTTCGTTTACAATTTTTTCAGCAAATTGCTTTCCTTCTTCAAATGTTACATTTTTACAAGGATAAACCAAACTGGAATCGAATGGAATATTATGATCTTCTAACGCTTTTTTATACCCTAAAAATCTATCAATCGCATTTTGAGGATTTATTGGCCCTCTAATATGAGCGATTTTTTTACACCCTTTATCAATCAAATGTTTTACCGCCTGATAAGCCGCTTTTTGGTCGTTAATAATTACCTTAGAACTTGGAAGTAATTTCGAGATTTTGTCGAACTGTACAAACGGAATTTCTCTTTGAATAATTTGTTGTAAGTAAATTTCGTTATTCGCATCATTAGATAATGATATAATAATGCCGTCCACGCGCTTGTTAATTAATAATTCAATTTGCTTCTTTTCTAATTCTAACGATTCATTAGATTGAAGAATAATAACCAAATACCCATTTTTTTCTGCTTCTTCAATAATACCTTTAATTACATTTGAGAAAAAATGATGTACCAATTCAGGAATAATAAGTCCAATTGTTTTGGATTCTTTGGTTCTTAAGTTTACCGCAAAACTATTTGGAGTGTAGTTTAAACTAGCCGCTAGGTCTAAAACAGATTGTCTGGTTTTCTCATTTACATCCGAATAGCCTTTGAGAGCTTTAGAAACGGTTGTAACCGAAATACCAAGTGTTTCAGCAATTTGTTTTAGTGTAATTTCTTTCATGTTTTAATCCACCTTTATTATAGGTGTTGTTTTCTACAAATTAATATAATAGTATTTTTTTGAATTGCAGGTACTTATAGGTTACCTCGTTTAAATAATTATTTATAATACAAATATGCTAAAAAAAATAATATCTTGCTAATTCTCAAATCGAAAACGTTTTCGGTGATTTCGAAAACGTTTTCGATATTTATTTTGCAGAAATATAAATTGGTAATTTTTACTTTCGAATTATTAATAACTAAAATTACTAACCAAATAAGTATTAAAAATGAAAAAAATTACTAGTTTTTTGAAAAAATCGGTTTTTTTGATAGCTATTTTGCTATTTAATCAATCGTTTGCTCAAAATGGTTCTTTGTCAGGAAAAGTAACTGACGCTAAGGGCATGCCAATTAATGGCGCGAGTGTATCAAATGGAAGCAAAACAACTACTACAAATGAAGAGGGTAGTTATTTACTTTCAAATTTACAAAGTGGTACGGCCACAATTAAGGTTACCATGTCTGGATACTCAGATATGAGAAAAGAAATTGAAATAAGTGGAAGTACCACTTATAATTTTCAATTAGTGGAACAATCTTCAAACATTGATGAAATTGTAGTTACTGGAGTAGTTAGATCGGCTTCAAAATTACAATCTAGTGTTTCTGTAAGTTCTATTTCTGGAGCACAAATTGATCAAGCCGCTCCAAGAGCAACAGCTGAGATTTTCCGTTCCATTCCAGGTATCAAATCAGAATCAACAGGTGGAGAAGGAAACGCTAACATTACTGTTCGTGGTATTCCTGTAGCATCTGGAGGTGCAAAATTCTTACAAATTCATGAAGATGGTATGCCAGTTATGCAATTTGGAGACGTAGCTTTTGGTAACGCAGATATTTTTGTAAGAGCCGATCAAACGGTTCAAAGAGTAGAATCTATTAGAGGAGGTTCTTCATCTACTTTAACAAGTAATTCTCCTGCAGGTATTATCAACTTTATTAGTAAAGATGGTAAAAAAGAAGGTGGTAGTTTAATGCAATCCGTTGGTTTAGATTACGGAAATAATCGTACAGATTTTGAATATGGTTCGCCTATTTCTTCTTCATTACGTTTTCATGTTGGTGGATTTTACAGACAAGGTGAAGGACCAAGAAACGCAGGTTATACGGCAAATTTAGGAGGTCAGTTTAAAGCGAATATGACTAAAGATTTTGAAAAAGGATATGTGAAATTATATTTTAAATATTTAAATGATAAATCAATTGGATATTTACCAATGCCAGTAAATGTATCAGGAACTAATGCCAATCCAAATTGGAGTTCATTACCAAACTTTAATATTTTACATGACACACCTCACAGCGCTTATTTTCAAGACAACTTAACAATTGGTGCCGATGGAGAAAGAAGAAGAAGTAATTTAACTGATGGAATGCGACCAATTGCAACTTCTTTCGGTGGTGATTTCTCTTTTGATTTAGGAAACGAATGGAAAATTGATAGTAAATTCAGACAAAACTATAACAAAGGTCGTTTTGTTTCTGCTTTCCCTGCAGAAGTTACAACTGCTGGTGCTTTAGCTACAGCTTTTGGTGTGGCAAACTTAACGTATGCTAATGGTCCTCAAGCTGGACAAAATTACAACAGTAATGCATTAGCTATGAGAATTCATACTTTTGATACAGAGATAAATAATTTTAACAACTTTACTAATGATATGAAATTAACTAAAAAAATAGGTAATTTCGATTTAACATTAGGATACTATAAAGCATTCCAAAATATATCAATGTCTTGGTTATGGAACTCTTACTTAATGGAAGTTAAAGGAGATAACGCAGCTTTATTGAATGCAGGTACAAATTCTGTAAACGGATTATACGCATACGGTGTTCCTGCTTGGGGTAACTGTTGTACAAGAAATTACGATGCTAATTATGACATTACAGCTCCTTATGTAGCGGGTGCATTAAAAGCAAACGAAAAATTAACAGTAGACGCAAGTATTCGTTTTGATTCTGGTAAAGCACGTGGTTCTTATGCGGGTGCCACGCAATCTTTAAATTTAGATGTTGATAATAATGGTACGATTCAAGGGCCAGAACAAAGTGTTTCTGTAGTAGATAATGCAAACAGAAAACCAATTAACTACGACTATAATTATGTTTCTTATTCATTTGGAGCGAATTATTTACTAACAGATTCTCAATCTTTATTTGGTAGATATAGCCGTGGTGGAAGAGCAAATGCGGACCGTTTATTATTTGGTGCAAATATTTTAAATGATGGTTCTGCAGTTCCAGGATTAAGTGCTGATATGGTAAACCAAGCGGAATTTGGTTACAAACGTAAAGGAACAAACGCTTCTATTTTCGCAACTGCTTTCTTAGCGAATGTATCTGAACAAAACTGGGATTTTGCAGGTGCAGGTGGTGGAATCAGACAAATTCAAAGAAAATATAATTCTTATGGTTTAGAATTAGAAGGAAACTATAGAGTGAAAAACTTCTCAGTAAACGGAAGTGTAACGTATACTAAAGCAGAAATTGCTGATGATGTAATAACACCAGCGGTTAATGGTAACAAACCAAGACGTCAAGCTGATTTTATTTACAATGTGGTTCCTACCTACAAGTTTGGAGCAAACAAACAACATAACTTTGGATTTAGTGTAATTGGTACAACAAAATCATACGCTCAAGACGATAACAAATTAGTAATGCCAGGTTATGCTTACGTAAACCCATTCTTAAGTTTTGAATTAACGAAAGGGCTTTCTGCAACTGTAAACGTAAATAACGTATTTGATACCATTGGTATTACAGAAGTAGAAGAAGGAAGTATTACAGAAAATACAAACAATATTGTTAGAGCTAGATCGATTACTGGAAGAACCAGTTCATTAACTATTTCTTACAGATTCTAAAAAAAAGTTTCATATT
>RDXY01000041.1 GCA_004293045.1 Flavobacteriia bacterium
CAACCTTGAAATCGTGGGAGGTTGAGAAGTTTTTATCAACTTCAAAATAGAAACTATCCAATCTTAATTTAATGTCTAAACTACCTCGAGAGAAATACTTAATATCCAGATAACAGCTACCAGTTCTGTAATAATTGTAGAATTCTAAATTATTATCAAAATAGCGCTTCAACTTTTTTAATTCTTTGTTGAGGTATTTTTTAGCAATACGATTTCCACCTCGAGGCATTTTTGTCTCAATCTTGTAAATAGCATTATGATAAATGTATAAGGAGGTAAACTTTGGTTTTACATTTTTAAAGAAATCAATTTGAAACTCATTACTAATTGATTTTTCTTTTAGAAATTGTTTTTTTAGTTTATTGTAAGTTAGTAAAGATACTTGTACTGATTTCTCCGATTTTGCAATTGGATTGTCGATTTCTAAGTTAATAAAGCTTAATTGTTCCGTTAATTCAAATAATAATTGTTTGTAATTGTTGTTCATAATTTAGTGTTTTTTAGGTTAAAAAAATTGTTTTATACAAAAACAATAAACCTAAAATGCTAAACATAAACCTTTACTTACAATGTTTTTTATCTGGAATTTGTGGTGTTAAAGAAAATTTATCTCGAAGAATTTTCATGTCTTCACTCACTTTTTTATCCAACACTTTTGCATAATGTTGGGTGGTTCGCAAGTTTTTGTGACCTAACATTTTGCTAACGCTTTCAATAGGTACGCCGTTTGTAAGTGTTACCGTAGTAGCAAAAGTATGTCGGGCAATGTGAAAGGTTAGTTCTTTTTCAATCTCGCAAACGGCAGCTATTTCTTTTAAATAGGCATTCATTTTCTGATTGCTAAGTATCGGCAATAGCTTATCTTCATTTACACTTTGTGGATGGTCTGCGTACTTGTCAATAATCATTTGTGTTACTGGCAATACAGGAATCTTAGAAGCTGTTTCGGTTTTCTGACGATGGGTGAAAATCCACTTATCACCATCAATACCGATGCTTATATGCGATTTTGTTAAGTTTTTGACATCAATATAAGCCAAACCAGTAAAGCAGCTGAAAAGGAAGATATCGCGTACTAGCGATAATCTTTCAGTTTTGAAATCTTTATTTATGATGTTTTGAATTTCGCCTTCAGATAAATAAACTCGTTCTACTTCTTTGACTTTGGATTTATAATTGGCAAATGGATTTTTATCTAACCAGTCATTGGCCAAGCAAAGCTTGATTATTTTATTGAAGTTCTTGATGTACTTTACTGCTGTGTTATTGGCGCATTTCCTCACTGTTCGCAAGTAGAATTCATAATCGGTAATAAAAGCATGATCTATTTTATCAATATTGATATCGGTTATATTGTACTTCCAAAACAGAAAGTTTGATGTGTGTTTGAGCGATGTTTCATATCGCTCTAATGTACCAGGTGCATATTCAATACCAAGCAATTCTTTTATTTTGCTGTTGTGTTCTTTGAATATTGGTATTAACATTCGTTCTCTTACTTTAGTTCCAAGTAGTCTGTTTTTGAACTCCTCAATATTCAATGTAATATTGTCTTTTAGAAGTTCAAATTGGATTTCGTTTATTTGATTTTTAGTGAAATCAAGTAAGCTGTTTATTGAACGAGCTTCTTCTGAATTACCTTTCATTCTGCTTAATTCATTCGACCATTTTGATGGTTCTATGAATTTTTTAGTGCTGTATTCAAATCGTTTCCCTTCGACTGTTAATCGCACATAAATAGGAAATAGGCCTGTTGCATTGGCTTTAGTTGATTTTGCATAGAAATGCAGGGTGGTTTTTGCTTTCATTTTGGTAACCTTTAAATTATACATTAATTTAGGATAAGGTTTGCCACAATACAAGATGTTCATTTATTGATTAAGTCGTTGAATAGGTTGCTAATATTGAGGTTAGCTCCAGAGATCAAACTGTTTAATCGATTTAGCGAGACCCAACTATTTGTAAATTTTTAGGGTCTCGATTTTGCACCTTGAATTTTGAAAAAGAATGAATAATTTGAAAGGTTGTAAAAAGAAAAAACCCCGAAAATCATAGGATTTCGAGGTTTTTGATAACTTTTGAAAGTTATTTCGCGGAGAAAGAGGGATTCGAACCCCCGGACCTGTTACAGTCAACAGTTTTCAAGACTGCCGCATTCGACCGCTCTGCCATTTCTCCAATAAGACGTGCACTACTTTCGTATTGCGAGTGCAAATATAAAAGGTTTTTTCTATTAAAAAAACAAATGCATTACTTTTTTTGTAAGTTTTTATTAAATACCTGATAGTCAATATTTACCTAAAAACTTTTTATTTAATAATTCAAATATTCGGTTATTTCTAAGCCGTAACCAATCATTCCCACCCGTTTGTTTTGGTAGGAGTTGGTCAATAACTTTATCTTAGTAACATCTATATCATGTAATATTTGGGCGCCAATACCAAAGTCTTTGGTATCAATAGTAATTTTTGGGGTAGAAAAATCACCTGCCGCTTGCAAGCGTTTCAACTCGGCCAAACGATCCAGCAATTCCACCGATTGCATTTCCTGATTGATAAATAAAATCGCACACTTCTCATACGATTCAAATTTCTTAAAGATATCTTCTAACTTTTTATGAAACGTATCGGTTAAACTTCCCAAGATATCATTCGTTACTTGTGTAGAATTAATTCGAGTAAGTACCTCCTCGCCTACACTCCAGCTCCCCTTAGTTAAGGCAATATGCACCTGTTTGTTGGTCACTTGCAAATACGCACGCAAACGGTACGTACCAAAACGAGTTTGTATTTCAAAATCTTCTTTTTTCTTAATCAAACTGTCGTGTTGCATTCTGTACGCTACTAAGTCTTCAATAGAAACCAATTTCAAATCAAACTTCTTCGCCACTTCTACCAATTCTGGTAAACGTGCCATAGTACCATCATCATTCATAATCTCACAAATGACACCTGCAGAAGAATACCCTGCCAAACGAGCAAAATCAATAGCCGCTTCGGTATGCCCTGTTCTTCGTAACACGCCGCCTTGTCTGGCGATTAAAGGAAATATATGTCCTGGTCGTCCCAATTCGTAAGGTTTGGTATCAGGATGTACTAAGGCTTCAATAGTTTTAGCACGATCCGCCGCAGAAATACCTGTAGTAACCCCATTTCCTTTTAAATCTACAGAAACCGTAAAGGCCGTTTCCATATTATCGGTATTGTTGGTTACCATAGTATGCAATTCCAATTCCTTACATCTCGATTCGGTTAAAGGCACACAAATAAGCCCTTTTCCGTGCGTAGCCATAAAGTTGATCATTTCTGGCGTTACTTTATCAGCAGCCGCTAAAAAATCCCCTTCATTCTCTCTGTCTTCATCATCTACCACAATAATCATTTTACCCTGACGGATATCTTCAATGGCTTCTTCTATGGTATTCAGTTGTATTTTATGACTCATTAGTTGTCGTGTTTTCGCTAGGTAGCGAATTAGTATTTTGTTTCGTTAGAAATTTTTTAATAGGTAACACCAACCAATCTAAATCGATGGTTAATCCCATATCATTAGTAGCTCTGTAGGTAAATAAGATGGCAAAAGGAGTTAGTATCAAAGCACCCGCTGCCGTTCCTATAAAAGGATGTAGCGCGTCTTGTCCGGCTAATTTTTTTCCAAACGTATTGGCAAAATTAAAGACAATAAAAATTAACACCGCAAATACGATAGGCAAGCCAAGACCCCCTTTTCTAATAATAGCACCCAAAGGCGCACCAATAAAAAACATCAACAAACACGAATAGGCAATTAGTATTTTATCGTAATACCCAATCCAGTGGTCGTTGATATTGTTTTGTTTAAACTCCAAATCGGTTTTATATCCGTCCAAAGTAAAAATGGTGTTGTTGATATTGTTTTTGGCTACGTCTAAAACCAAGGTTTTTTTATCTATTGGAAACAAATCCATTAAATCGTCAGATATTTTAGTTTTCTTTGGCACCACTACAGATGAGGACACTGGTGCATTATACACCATAGTAAGACTTTCGGCACTTTTATCTAAGTTGTCACTGTACGCCGTAACATCTTTGTTAAATGTCGTTTGTAACGAATCAATGGTATACTTTAATTCGCTCATATTAAGCATATTATAGGCATTCACAATCTCAGCACCATCCTCCGATGCGCCGTTTAGTTTCGCCAAATCAATAGTAACCGTATATTTCTTAAAACTACTTTTTGCAAAAGGCAGCTTGTCGCGTTCTTCAAACTTTTTAGGCTGTATGTCTTCGTAATAATTTCCATCTAATAAATCCAACTGCAATAAATTGGTAGATTCATCACTTTTCAATACCCCTTTTTTGGCTTTAATAACGGTAGTAACCGTACCAAACTCCCCTTTCTTCATATGCATTGTAACCCCCTCTAAAAACGAACCATTTTCACCTGATTTCTTTTCTACATGTATTGAGGTAGTGGTACCAATTTTACTAAATTGTCCTTCACCAATTGCCATAGCCGGTTTGGTTTGAACAATGGTTTTTCTCAAGTTTATAAATCGGTATTGGGCTTCTGGAATAATATTGTTGGCAAATAAAAAGGCAATACCACTAAACAATACGGTACAAACAATTAAATACTTCATGGCCCTACCCAATGAAATACCCCCAGACTTCATAGCCGCAAATTCATAGTTTTCGGCAAAGCTTCCAAAGGTCATAATAGATGCCAATAAAATAGACAAAGGCAGTACCAAAGGCACCATAATAGGCGAGTAATAAAAGATAAATTTAAAGATGGTCATAGCATCTAAATCCTTTCCAGCTAATTCGGCAATAAACAACCAAATACTTTGCAATACGAAAATAAAAAAAAGGATTACAAATACCGTGGCAAATGTAATCAGGAAGGATTTTAATAAATATTTATCAATTATTTTCATGGGGTAGTTATACGTAAAAGCTACAGATTAGTCCGCTTTATTTATATAATAATTTGGATATTTCGCTTTTACAAAGGTAAACTGATTTTTTGCTAACGTTTGGTTAAATTTAAACGAAGAAACTGTTAAAGTGGTTCTAGTACCGTTTTTACCTACTTCAATTAGGTTATAGATATGATTGGTTTTGGTATCAATACCAATTAAGATTTCTTTTCGTTTATCCGACACACTAGTAGGCGTAAGCTTTACATACTGAATGGTTTTACCCGCCATAGGTTGTTTGATGTCCATTGCGAATTTAAATCCTTTTTTAAAGAAGGTAAATATCTTGTTTGGTGACATGGTATTGGCATCATTCTCATCATGATTAGAAACGGTTATTTCTTCGTCTTCTGGAACAATGGTGTAAATTTTCTTTCCATCAAATAGTTTAGTAACACCCATAAAAGTTAGATGATACTTATTTCCTTGTAACAGCACTTTTCCAGTACTCTCCTGATTAATTTTCTCTGCGGTGTTATTTATAGCATACTTAAAGTCAATCACCATATTTTTATAGGATTTTGCTTTAGCAACTACTTTATCTAATAAGGCTTTACCCGCATTTTTCTCTTTCGGTGGGTTGTTTTCTCCAGTTGTAAATGCGACTAAAAATAGGGCAATAACCGATAATGTAACTAATTTTTTCATTGTATTGTATTCAATCTATTGTTCGTTCTTAAAAAATATTTCTAGGGAATTCATATCCGTTATTAAAACTTGTCGGGCTTTGCTGCCTTCAAAAGGACCCACAATACCTGCAGCTTCTAACTGGTCTATAATTCGTCCTGCTCGGTTATATCCTAATTTTAATTTTCTTTGAATTAAGGATGCCGAACCTTGTTGTGCCGAAACCACTACCTCAGCCGCATCTCTAAATAAAGAATCGCGTTCTGATATATCCATATCAAGTTTTATGCCACTATCCTCGCCCACATAATCTGGAAGTAAATACGCATCGGCATACGCTTTTTGCGAACCTATAAAGTCACAAATACGTTCTACTTCTGGCGTATCTACAAAGGCACACTGCACACGAATTAAATCATTCCCATTAGAAAACAACAAATCCCCTCTACCAATCAACTGATCCGCACCACCTGAATCTAAAATAGTTCTGGAATCAATTTTTGAGGTTACCCGGAAGGCAATTCTTGCTGGGAAATTGGCTTTAATCATACCCGTAATTACGTTCACAGACGGACGCTGCGTAGCAATAATCAAATGGATACCAATAGCACGAGCCAACTGAGCCAAACGCGCGATAGGCATTTCCACTTCTTTACCTGCTGTCATAATTAAATCGGCAAACTCATCAACCACTAAAACGATATACGGTAAAAAACGGTGCCCATTTTCAGGGTTTAATTTTCGTTGTTTGAACTTTTCATTGTACTCTTTAATGTTACGCACCATCGCATCTTTAAGCAAAGAATAGCGATTGTCCATTTCCAAGCACAAGGAGTTTAAGGTATTGATTACTTTCGCATTATCGGTTATAATCGCCTCATCCGTATCGGGAAGTTTGGCCAAATAATGACGTTCAATCTTATTAAAAAGAGTCAATTCTACTTTCTTCGGATCCACCAATACAAACTTCACTTCCGCAGGATGTTTTTTATAAAGTAACGAAGTCAATACCGCATTTAATCCTACCGATTTACCTTGACCTGTTGCTCCTGCCATCAATAAGTGTGGCATTTTAGCCAAATCCACTACCAAGGTTTCATTAGAAATGGTTTTTCCTAAAGCAATAGGCAATTCCATTTCAGCTTGTTGAAATTTAGGCGAAGCAATCGCACTCTTCATAGAAACCATCGATGGATTGGCATTTGGTACTTCAATACCAATAGTACCTTTACCCGGAATGGGTGCAATGATACGAATTCCTAATGCCGATAACGACAAGGCAATATCATCTTCCAAACTCTTAATTTTAGAAATTCTAATACCCGCTTCAGGAACAATTTCATATAACGTAACTGTAGGGCCTACAGTAGCTTTAATTTGAGCGATTTCTATTTTGTAGTTCTTTAAAGTATCTACAATCTTATTTTTATTTTCCTCTAATTCGGCTTGATTAATAGTAATCCCCACTCCCGAATAATCTTTCAGCAATTCAATAGAAGGCATTTGAAAGTTAGACAATTCTAAAGTAGGATCAAATTCCCCGAAATCTTGTACCAAACGTTGGGCAATACTCTCTTCTAAAATATCTTCCTCTTCGGGTTTTTCAATAATAAAAGAAGCATCTTCCGTTTCAATAATTTCAGGTTGTTTCGAAATTATTTCTGGTTGCGGTTCTAAGTTAATCTCAGACGCATGTTGGATAGTGGGCTTTAATGTCGATTTATCAATTTCAAAAGTTGAAGGCGCGTCACGATCAATTACTTGCATGTTCGTCCAGGACTGATCTGTATCTTCAATTATAGGATTTTTTTTTAAAATGGGAGTTTCTTCTTTTGCTACCTCTTCAACATCTGAAAGTGCAGTAGTTCCTATTTCGCTTTCCATACTATTTTCATCGACAACAGGTACAGGCGTAGGTTTCGCATCTAAATAATCTTTTAACTTATCTGGAGACACTTTAATTCTAAATATTAAAAATACTACCACACTGAAAACTAAAATCATAATCGTTCCAATATTCCCAGTATAATCTTGAATTAAATCATGCAATTCAAAACCAATTACTCCAGATAAATGAGGTACATACTCCCAAATTAGTCCAAAAAATAAGGATATGATAATTATTGCATACAAATCCCAAAAAGTAGATTTTTTAATTTTACCTAATGGCAAATCAATAAGTAAGTACGCACCGATTAAGAAGAAAATTTTTACAAATAAGAAAGAAGCGATACCAAAACCTTTATACAAGAAGAAATCTGCTAACCAAGCCCCTATTTTACCCAACCAATTTTCAACGACTACGTTTCTATTAGCTAGCTCATTAATTTGACTTTGGTCGTTACTACCTGATATATAATAGGATATAAAAGATAACAATAAAAACAATGCAACAATAACAAAGAAAAAACCTACAACGAACTTTTGTCCTCGTGAGGTTTTAAATATAGAAGTACTAAGTTTCTTATCTGAAGCGCTTGTTGATTCTTTCTTTGCCATTAATCTCTATAAATTAAATAGTTTAGGCACGTAAATTAATGCGCCAACGGTTAATGCGCTACTTGCCGCAAATAAAACGGCACCAGCAGCAATATCTTTAATAAAACCTATTCGGTCATGAAATTCAGGATGAATGAAATCTGCTATTTTCTCTACAGCCGTGTTTAATCCTTCAATTCCTAATACCAAACCGAAAGCTAGTATTTGTAACATCCATTCTTCACGACTAATTTGGAAATAAAATCCAGCAAACACCATTACAAGCATAATAGAAAATTGCACCATTATACTATGTTCAGTAGAAACTAATTTAAAGGCGCCTTTTACAGCAAATCCTATACTTTTAACTCTACCTGAAAAAAATCTTTTATCTTGAATCATCTTATTTTTATGCGTTTAAAGCGCCTTCGTAGTTTGGTTCGTTAGCAATTTCACTAACCAATTCAGAATACGTAACGGTACCACTTTCATCAATTACAACAATAGCTCTGGCATGTAATCCTTTTAAAACAGAATCAATTAACGTTACGCCATAGTCATTTCCAAAACTTCCATCTCTAAAATCAGACAAATTTACCACATTTTCTAATCCTTCCGAACCGCAAAAACGCTTTTGAGCGAAAGGCAAATCTTTAGAAATACACAACACTTTAGTATTCGTTAAATCGTTAGCCATTTTATTAAATGTTCGTACTGAAGTAGCACAAGTTGGCGTATCAATACTAGGAAAAATATTTAAGATGACACGTTGTCCTTTAAAATCTTGTAAAGAAATTTCAGACAAATCGTTTCCTACTAATTGAAATTGTGGTGCAGCTGAACCAATAGCTGGTAAGGCGTTATTTGTGTTTACAGGATTTCCTCCTAAAGTAACTGTTGACATGTTTTTAAATTTTAAGGTTCAAAAATACAAAAAAATAATTTGCCTAATATGAATTAGTAAAGTTTATTTACTATTTGGGATTTACCATTTACGATTTGGGTATTGGGTTCCGTTTACCTTTTACCTTTTACCTTTTACCTTTTACCCTTTACCATTTACCTTTTACCTTTTACCTTTTACCTTTTACCCAATCTAAACCAACTTCCACAAAACATCTTCCGGTACAGGAGCAATAATTTCTAATGGATCTTTTGTAACAGGATGCGTTAAGACTAATTTTCTTGCATGTAAATGAATCCCTCCGTTGGGATTACTTCTATCAAATCCGTATTTTAAGTCACCTTTAATTGGGCAACCTACAGCCGTAAGCTGGGCTCTAATTTGATGATGGCGTCCAGTATGTAAATCAATTTCTAAAGCGTAATAATTATCTAATTTCTTAATGATTTTATAGGATAATTTAGCTTCTTTAGCCTCTGGAACCTCTTTTAAATGGGCTTTAGAAGTGTTGTTTTTAGTATTTCTTCGTAAAAAATGCACTAATGTATCTTCCGATTTTGGCGGCGCATTTTTCACAATAGCCCAATAGGTTTTTTGCGTTTCTCTGTTTTTAAACGTTTCGTTCAAACGGGTTAAGGCTTTTGATGTTTTAGCAAACACTACAATTCCAGTAGTTGGTCGATCCAAACGATGCACCACACCTAAAAAAACCTCACCTGGTTTGTCGTAGGCCACTTTTAAGTACGATTTCACAATATCCGATAATGGCTCATCACCTGTTTTATCTCCTTGTACGATATCTCCAACTCGTTTATTTACTACTATTATGTGATTGTCTTCGTGAAGAATTTGAAGATTTTTTGAATCGGAAATTATTTTCATTGTTATTTTAGATTTTTAGACTTCTTAGATGGTTAGACCTTTTAGATTGTTAAAAGGATAGATTATTAGATTTTTAATGTGGAACGAAATTTTGAAGTCATTTTGATGATTTCTTCTAATAAATCGGATAATTCTTTTGCTTTTTCTAGGGTTATAAAACCTAAATCTTCAGAAATTAATAACTGTGTTTCTACTTCATACGCTGAACCGATAGCAATCTCTAAAAATCTTGCAAATTCTTTATTAGAATTTCTTGATGAACCCTCTGCAATATTTGAAGGAATAGAAACAGAAGCTCGTCGTAATTGATGGATTAACCCAAACTTCTCATCTGATGGAAAAGAAGCCGTTTCGTTGTAAATCTTAGAACAAAATAACCTGCTTTTTTGCCATATACCCAATTCCTTAAATTTATGCATAACTATTTTTTATTGTGTCTGTTTTTTGAAGTTGCAAAGTAACTAAATTGCAAAGTGTCAAAGTTGCAAAGTGTCAAAGTCTATAATCTAAAAAGTCTAGATTGTCTAAATTGTCTAAGTAATCTAACCAGTCTAAAAATCTAAATTGTCTAACTAATCTAAAAATCTAAGAAGTCTAATTTAATATTGTTCATTCGCATTAGGAAAATCAACTGATTTTACATCTGCAACATATTGCCCGATAGCTTTCGTCATATCTTCAAATAAATTCATATATCTGCGTAAGAATCTTGGACTAAATTCGTGCGTCATACCAATCATATCGTGTAATACCAACACCTGACCGTCTACGCCACTACCCGCTCCAATTCCAATTACTGGAATAGAAATACTTTCGGCAACTTTTTGAGCCAATTTCGCCGGTATTTTTTCTAAAACTAGAGCAAAACAACCAATTCGTTCTAACATTTTGGCATCCTCTAGCAATTGATCCGCTTCTTCCTCTTCTTTGGCACGAACCGTGTACGTTCCAAATTTATATATCGATTGGGGTGTTAATCCCAAATGTCCCATAACAGGAATACCCGCATTTAATATTTTCTTTATAGACGATTCAATTTCTTTACCACCTTCTAATTTTACAGCGTGTCCGCCGCTTTCTTTCATAATACGAATAGAAGAACGCAACGCTTCTTTTGGATCCGATTGATAACTTCCAAAAGGTAAATCAACCACAACTAACGCTCTATCCACCGCTTTCACCACACTACTTGCGTGATAAATCATTTGATCTAAGGTTATGGGTAACGTGGTTTCGTTTCCTGCCATTACATTACTGGCCGAATCGCCTACTAAAATCACATCAATACCTGCTGTGTCTACAATTTTTGCCATTGTGAAATCATATGCCGTTAGCATAGAAATTTTTTCACCATTGGCTTTCATATCAATTAACGACTTCGTAGTAATTTTTTTATAATCTTTTTTTGCTACAGACATATGCTTTTGTGTTCAGTTATCAGTTTTTAGTGTTCAGTAAATACCGAATGAAATATTTTGTAAAATTAATATAAAGATATGGATTGTAACAATTTTTCTACATTTAATACCAATAAATAAATGTAACCATTATGAGACAAGTATTTATTTTATTATTTTTTGGATTTAGTATAGGTGTTTTTGCACAAGAGGAAAAGGCAATCAAACAATCCATTTCAGTATTTTTTGAAGGCTTACAAACTAGTGATACTTTAAAAATTCAATCTGTTTGCCATAAAGAAATGAAATTGCAATCAATCACGGAAAAAAACACGGTTGGAGGGTTGTCATATCAAAGTAATTCAGATTTTTATAAATCCATAGCCGCCATTCCAAAAAACATGAAAATTGAAGAACGTATTTTAAGCTACAACATTCAAATAGATGGCACAATGGCAAACGTTTGGACGCCTTACGAGTTTTATATCAATGAAAAATTAAGTCATATTGGCGTAAATTCCTTTACTTTGCTTTTAGAAAACAACATCTGGAAAATAGTTCATATTATTGATACCCGAAGAAAAAAGATTTAAAATGAAAAACACAGTTGCCTTATTTTTTTTAACGATAGTTTCTATTTCGTTTGCTCAAAAAAATCCAGAAGATGGTATAAAAATAGAGGTTTCAGGTTATATTGACACCTACTATTCCTATGATTTTGATGCGACTGAAAACAAAGAGAAACACCCTTTTTTATACAATTACAACAAACAAAATAACTTTAATATAAATATCGCATTAGTTAGAGCGTCAATTAGTTATGAAAATATTTACGCTAAAGTTTCCGTGCAATCCGGAACATATGTAGAAGCCAATTACGCAGCTGAAAAAACAAAATACTTAAACGAAGCGTATTTAGGTTTGTATTTAAACAAAAAGAAAACAACCACTTTAGAAGCTGGAATTATGCCCAGTTACATTGGATTTGAATCCGCTACTACTCATGCCAATTTAACGGCTACTCGTTCTATACTTGCAGAAAATTCCCCTTATTTTATGACAGGTATAAAATTAAATCATCAATTTAATGAAAAGTGGTGTTTGTCTGGATTAGTAACCAATGGTTGGCAGCGTATTGAAAAACAAAATAGTGCTGTGGCGCCTTCTTTGGGTACCCAATTAGTTTACAAACCAAATGCAAAAAACACATTAAATTGGAGCACTTTTATAGGTAAAGAAGTTTATGCTGACGCGTTTAATACGCGCTATTTTAGTAATCTTTATTGGGACAAAACTTGGAATACAAAATGGCATTCTATTCTTGGTTTCGATTATGGAATACAAGATATTTCCTCTAAAAACAAGGAGAAAGCAACTTGGTACAGCCCTGTTGTGATTACACAATATTCCTTCAATTCAAAATGGCAAATGGCACATAGAATTGAATATTATCAAGATCAAAAGCAGGCAATAATTGCCAGTCAAATCCCTTTTGAAACACTTGGCAATTCAATAAATTTTGATTTTTTACCCAATTCGAAGTTTAAAATAAGAACAGAAGG
>RDXY01000052.1 GCA_004293045.1 Flavobacteriia bacterium
ACATACCAATTACAATAGTGATAAGTTAATGTACATAAAAGAAGAAGAAATAGTTAAAATTAAGCCTATAGCTGCACCATTACAAACGTACAAGTATAAATACAATGGGAAGGAGTTACAAGACGAGTTGGGGCTTAACATGTACGACTATGGAGCAAGGAATTATGACTCAGCAATTGGGCGTTGGATGAATGTTGATCCACTAGCGGAACAATATCGTAAGTGGTCACCATATACATATTGTGTTAACAGTCCGTTACGTTTTGTTGACCCCGATGGAATGAGAGTTGCTAATTTTGGTATTGACCCTCCTGGCTCTGCTAGCAATCCACATAATATACAAACTGTTGGTGTTAGTAATAATTATGCCACAAAGGAAGATAAAATGGTTGGAAGAATTAATAGTGCTGTAATGACTGCTGAAAATAAATCTAATGCATTTACAGATGCTATTAATGCCGTTGGTGCTGCAATGTTTGGATTAACTCCAGATGCTACAGATAGATATGAAGGTGTTGCTTGTACGGGTAGGTATTCGCCATATATAGCTGATGCAGTTGGAATAAATGTAACGGCTAGTGTAAACACAGGGGTGTTTGGTAATTTTGGTGGAAGTATAGGAGGTGCTGTTGATATAAATAACGATGCAGAAGGATTTGTTGGAGGATATATGGATATTGGTTATAATGGAACTTTAGGCGTGCCAAAAATAAGTTTTGGAGTTAATTTAGATTTTCATGATAGTTATATTGGAGATGATGGCTCGGTTCCAGCTAATTCAATTCCAGGAGGTGTACTGGGTAATTTAGGAGGAACTAATCAAACTTATAATGGTGGTCTTGGATTGATTGGAGGGTATTCATATTCATTAGACCCAAATACTGGACAAAAAGCCGATTATGGTGTTGAAACAAAAAGTATAGGATTAGGTTTTGGAATAAATGCTCAGGCCGGAAAGTCAAAATCGTGGACTTTTAGCGAAATTTACAATGCTATTTACACTAGAGATTAATACATTTTCAATTAATAAAAATGAAAAATTATTTTTTATTTATCTTAGGGTTATTTACACTTTCTAATTGTGAAAAAGTTGATTGTAATAAATCGGCAGATTATTATAGAAAAATGGACATGAATTTTATTCTTATTAAAAAGAAACCATTAAATCATGGAAGAGAAGTTAATTTTAAAATAAAAAACAATCAAAATAATAAAGATGAAAATTATTGTGATGAAAACACATGGTTTGCATGGCATTATGCTGATTTTGAGGAAGGTGATACAATAATTAAAAAGAAAGGGGAAACAGTATTTTCAATTCATAAAAAAGATACTGTTTTAAGTTTTATTTATGAATGTAATGGTAAAATTTATAAGTAATTTATGAAAAAGTTTATATTTACAGTTGTTTTATTCATTTCATTTTTAACGTCGTGTAATTTTAGTGCTAATGTTAAATATGAAAACAGATTACAAGATAAGGATGATGCTGAATCTATTGCTGGAGAATTGTATCTTTACACTTCAAGAAAAGATTACGAGTCTATTCTAAAACTTGTAAGTGATGATTTCTATAAAATTTCGTCAAAAGGGAAATTTTTAGAATTTTTAAAAGCTAAAGATGAAAAATTAGGGAAATATAAAGATTTCACTTTGATAAATTGGAAAACGACAACAAAAAAAGGTACAGATTCTAAAACAGAATATTTGCTAATCTATAAGGTTAAATATTCTAAATATGTGTCAGAGGAAAAAATTTCAATGATAAAAGAAAACAATGAAGTGAAAATTTTGGGTTATAATGTTAGTTCAGAAGGTTTCTTGAAATAGAGGAATGAATAATGTATCAAATGTGCTGCTATAAAAAAATAGGTAATGTATTCAACTACACCGACCATTTGGGTAATATACGATTAAGTTATAGCAAAGACCCAAGTACTAACGTTCTTAAAATACTGGAAGAAAACCATTACT
>RDXY01000042.1 GCA_004293045.1 Flavobacteriia bacterium
GTTTTATCCGAAATTCCAAATTCTGTAGCTATTGTTAAAACCCAAAATAGTTTTAATACAGTTACAAATTTATCGTTACCAATTGATGCCGATTCTGGAATTCCTGCAACAGATTTTACTAGAGGCCAAGCTTTTTATGATTTATTAATTGCTACTGATCCTGTAAATGACGAAGTAATATATCTTGGTGGAATTGATTTGTTTAAATCAATCAACGGGGGTACTTCATATTCACAATTTTCTCATTGGTATGGTGGTTTTGGTTACCAAGATGTTCATTCAGATCAACATGGAATAGCTTTTGGAAATGGAATTGGAGGGAACGATAAATTATTATTTGGAAATGATGGAGGTGTCTATTTTTCAGGTAATGGTGGTACAAATACAGTTTCTAGAAATAATGGATTTAATGTTACCCAGTTTTACAGTATTGGTGTTGCTCCTGTTGGTGCAACAGGAGGGAATTTATTAAATGATTACTTTGCAGCAGGTGCACAAGATAATGGTACGCAATATTTTTCTTCTGTTTCTTCGGGTCTTAATTCTAGTACTCCAGCCCAAGGTGGTGATGGAGCATTTACAATGTTTGATCAAGGTGCAGATAAATATTTTATTTCAAACTATGTTTATAATCAAAGTATAAATCGAAGAACTACAACTGGAGGAGTAAAAGTAATTAATAGCGAAACTACATCTAATGGAGCATTTATTTGTCCAATGGTATTAGATTCTAATTTAAATATTTTATATTCCGATTATACTACAGGAACAACATTTCAAATTAGAAGATATACAAATGTTGGGTTGACTGGAACTGTAGTAAAAACTACTTTAACTAATTCATTATTAACTAGTCAACCTACTGCTTTTGCGGTTTCAAAATATACTACGGGCTCAACTACATTATTAGTTGGAACTAGAACGGGTAAATTGTATAAAGTAACAAATGCTAATTCCTCTCCAACTTGGACAGATCTTTCATCATCTGCTTTTGTAGGAACAATATCAGATATTGAATATGGAGCAAGTGAAAATGAAATTTTTGTAACCATGAGTAACTATAATGTCACTAGTATTTGGTATACTTCTAATGGTGCATCAGCAACACCAACTTGGGTAAATAAAGAAGGGAATTTCCCTGATATTCCTGTTAGATGTATTCTTCAAAATCCATTATTACCTACTACAGAAGTAATTGTAGGATCGGATTTAGGAGTTTGGTTTACAAATAATTTTAATGCGACTAGTCCAACTTGGTACCAATCTTACAACGGAATGCGTAATGTGAAAGTTACCGATTTAGATTTGAGAAATGACAATGTAGTTTTTGCTGCAACATATGGTAGAGGCGTTTTCTCTGGAACATTTACGAATGCGGTACTTAACAATGAAACTTTCACCAATAATAAAAATGTTTCTATATATCCAAATCCAGTTAAAGATAATTTGAATATAAATATTAAAGATTTTTCTGGGGATATTTCAGTAAAAATTATGGATGGTAATGGAAGAGAAGTATTCAATAAAGACATAAATAACTTTAATCTATCTAACGAACTAGATCTTGCTTCATTTTCATCAGGAATTTATTTCTTGAAGTTAATAGGTAAAGATTTAAATTATTCTGAAAAAATTATTTTAGAATAATAAAATTTATAGCCTATATAAAAAAGCCTGTCAATATTGACAGGCTTTTTTATGTAATTATGATTTATACTTTAACGGTAAATACACTACTTTTTTAGTTTCAAAAAAATCTTCTTCAAAAAAATCAGGTAAGTTGTACAGTTGAACGGTTTTGTATGCGGCCAATTCTTCCGTTAAATCGCCGCCTTTTAAATATAAAATCCCGTTTTTTAATTCGTGATTCGAATTTTTCTTTGTTTTGTCCTTTGTCCATTTTACGAAATCAGGCATATTAGTTACGGCTCGGCTTACAATAAAATCAAATTCTTCTTTTACTAATTCAGCTCTTTTTTGTTCGGCTTTAACATTCTTTAAACCCAAGCCTTTTGCTACTTCCTGAACTACTTTTATTTTTTTTGCAATAATATCAATTAAATAGAATTGCACTTCAGGAAATAAAATTGCTAAAGGAATTCCAGGAAAACCACCACCAGTTCCAACATCAAGAATTTTAGCACCTGGTTGAAATTGAATTACTTTTGCTATTCCTAAAGAATGTAAAACGTGTCTAGAATATAGTTCGTCAATGTCTTTTCTTGAAATTACATTAATTTTCGAATTCCAATCAATATACAAATCGTATAATTTTGTGAATTGTTCAATCTGTAAAGGTGTTAAATCGGGGAAATATTTTAATATCAGTTCCAAATTATTCTTTTTATTTGCAAAAATACAATTTTTAAATGATATGATATTTATCATAATAACTTTTCGGGAAATATTAGTACATTTGTGAATTAAATAAAAATAAATGGAATTAAAAGCACCAACTTTTTCTAGATTAGATCAAAATCAGTTTTTTAAAACTTTGAATAAAAGAGTTAACGATTATTTTAAAGAAAATAATTTAAAGAAAACAGGTAATTGGAAACTACACCTTAAAACAATAATTATGTTTACATTATTGTTTGCACCTTTTTTGGTAATATTTTTTGTTCCAGTTACAATTTGGATTTATCTTTTAGCATCAGTTATTATTGGTATTGGTATGGCTGGAGTTGGAATGAATGTAATGCATGACGGGAATCACGGTTCATATTCAACAAAAAATTGGTTAAATAAAATAATGGGTGGAAGTATCTATATTTTAGCAGGTAATGTGTATAACTGGCAAGTACAACATAATGTATTACATCATACCTACACTAATATTCCTGGACATGATGAAGATTTAGATGCAGGAAGAGTAATACGTTTTACAAAACAAGCTAAATGGTATAGTTTTCATAAATTCCAACATTATTATTCCATATTTTTATATGGTCTTTTAACAATAAATTGGTGCTTAACGACAGATTTTAAACAGATGGGTGCGTATCTTAAAAGAAAATTATCTTATGGGAACACACCAAATCCAAAAACACTTTGGACAGGATTGGTGATTTCTAAAATCGTATATTTTAGTTTTTGGATAGTTTTACCCTTACTTTTTGGTGCTTCTTCTTGGTGGGTTATTTTACTTGGATTTTTCATCATGCATTATACAGCTGGTTTGATATTAAGTGTTGTTTTTCAATTAGCACATATTATTGATGATACCATAAATCCATTACCAAATGAAAGTGGTGAAATGGAAAACACATGGGCAATTCATCAATTATTTACAACTGTAAATTTTGCACCAAAAAATTGGATTGTAAATTATTATACTGGTGGACTAAACCATCAAATTGAGCATCATATTTTTCCAAATATTAGTCATATTCACTACGACAAAATTTCAGAAATTGTAAAACAAACTGCATTTGAATGTAGTTTACCCTATTTTGAATATAAAACAATGAGAAGCGCTGTAATAGCACATTTCAAACATTTAAAAGAGCTTGGTCAACAACCTCAATTAGCATAAGAAAATAGAGACGCGATTTATCGCGTTTCTTCATTTATATCATATTTAATCAAACAACATGAATCACATTTTATCTGAAAGAATTAACAATGTTGCAGTTTCGCAAACGTTAGCAATGGCCGCATTGGCAAGAGAATTAAAACAACAAGGAAAAGACATTATTAGTTTAAGTTTAGGCGAACCAGATTTCAATACGCCAGATTTTATCAAAGAAGCAGCTAAGCAAGCTATTGATGATAATTATTCTACCTACTCGCCTGTAGATGGATATTTAGAATTAAAAGAAGCTATATGTGAAAAATTCAAAAGAGATAATAATATTAACTATACGCTCAATCAAATTGTAGTATCAACAGGTGCAAAGCAATCCCTATACAATATTGCACAAGTAATGCTAAACGATGGAGATGAAGTAATTCTTCCGGTACCTTATTGGGCATCTTACTCAGAAATTATAAAACTTTCTGGAGGAATTCCAGTTGAAGTACCAACTTCAGTGGAAACAAATTTTAAAATCACACCAGAACAACTAGAGGCCGCTATCACACCAAAAACAAAAATGATGTGGTTTAGTTCTCCTTGTAATCCTTCAGGTTCTGTGTATAATAAACAAGAACTAACTGCTTTAGTTGCTGTTCTAAAAAAATATCCAAATATATATGTAGTTTCAGATGAAATATACGAACATATCAATTATACTCATGAATATTGTTCCATTGGTTCAATTGAAGGCATGGAAAACAATACCATTACTGTAAATGGGGTGGCCAAAGCATTTGCTATGACAGGATGGAGAATAGGGTATATCGGTGCTCCAGAATTTATAGCAAAAGCCTGTACAAAAATACAAGGACAAGTAACTAGTGGTGCCAATTCCATTGCACAACGAGCAACTATTGCAGCCTTACAAGCAAATCCTTCTCAAATAAAATATATGGTTGATGCTTTTCATAAACGCCGCGATTTAGTTTTCGGATTAATGAAAGAAATCCCTGGGTTTAAATTAACGAACCCAGATGGTGCATTTTATGTGTTTCCAGATGTATCCGCTTATTTTGGAAAAACGTTAAGAGGTTCTGAAATTAAAGATGCTACAGATTTTGCTATGTATTTATTAGCAGAAGCCAATGTTGCAACGGTAACTGGCGATGCTTTCGGAAGCCCAAATTGCTTACGTCTATCTTACGCAACAAGCGAAGAACAACTAATTGAAGCTATAAAAAGAATCAAAGAAGCTTTAACTTAAAATAAGATACAAAAACCATTAGGGTATTACTATGTTAAACATAAACTTGATAAACGTACTAACTTAATGGTTTTTAATTTTTTGGATCTTCCCTTTCAGGTCGGGCTTTACGTTTCAATCTTTTTTTAATTCTCTTTGAGAATTTCAGGTAACTAAAAAAGGATTTTCACTTATTCCCTAACGCACATCTAATTACAATATTCAAAATTCGTTATTCATCACTCCAATTTAAAAAATGTTGAATATTCAATTTGGAATTTTGAAATTTAAAAGCAACACAAAATGAATAAAAAAATACTACTATTAGGTTCTGGTGAACTTGGAAAAGAATTTGTAATTGCCGCTCAACGAATCGGACAAACCGTAATTGCTGTGGATAGCTATGAAAAGGCACCCGCCATGCAAGTCGCACACGGTTTTGAGGTTATCAATATGCTTGATGGCGCTGAATTAGACAGAATTGTAGCCAAGCATCAACCAGATTTTATTGTTCCCGAAATTGAGGCCATTCGTACGGAGCGATTTTATGAATACGAAAAACAAGGAATTACCGTAGTGCCATCCGCAAAAGCGGCTAATTTCACTATGAACAGGAAAGCAATTCGCGATTTAGCGGCTAAAGAGTTAGGTTTAAAAACGGCTAATTATCGTTATGCTACTTCATATGAAGCATTACAAAAATCAGTTACCGAAGTAGGAATGCCCTGTGTTGTAAAACCATTAATGAGTTCATCTGGAAAAGGACAATCTACTATAAAATCAAATGATGATATTGAAAAAGCTTGGAACTATGCAGTAGAAGGTTCACGTGGCGATATTGTAGAAGTAATTGTAGAGGCATTCGTAAATTTTCATTCCGAAATAACGCTTTTAACAGTAACTCAAAATAATAATTTGCCCACTCTTTTTTGCGCACCAATTGGCCACCGTCAAGAGCGAGGCGATTATCAAGAAAGTTGGCAGCCAGCCCGAGTTTCAGAAGAGGCTATTTTAGAAGCACAAGAAATGGCAAAAAAGGTTACTGAGGCTTTAGGTGGTGCAGGGCTTTTTGGAGTAGAATTCTTCTTGACAAATGAAGGTGTTTATTTTTCAGAATTATCACCAAGACCTCACGATACCGGAATGGTAACCTTAGCCAATACTCAAAATTTTAACGAATTTGAATTGCATTTACGGGCTATTTTAAGTTTACCAATTTATGAAATCACACAAGAAAGAGCAGGAGCCAGTGCAGTAATTTTAGCTTCTGGAGACTCAAGTCATCCCACTTTTTCTGGAATTGAAAACGTAGCGTTTCAGCCTAAAACAGATTTTAGATTGTTTGGAAAACCAACTTCTCGACCTTACAGAAGAATGGGTGTGGTGTTAAATTATGATACAGTAAATACACCCATTGAAGAAATTGTGGAAAAAGTGAAAAAAATGGCTACTTTAGTAACAGTAAATGGTTAAGAAAATGAAAAAAATAATAGTACTTGTTTTTGGTTGTTTATTTGTAGCCTCTTGTGGTCCAAGAAGATTAGGATGTGGTCCCAGAAGATGTGAAGTAAAAACACCAACAACTGTTCATTCAGACATAAACAAAATACAGGTTTCATAAATGAAAAAAAAGATTGAAATTTTAGCACCAGCTAAAGATTTAATACAAGGCATAGCTGCTATAAATGCAGGTGCAGATGCTGTTTACATTGGTGCGCCTTTATATGGTGCCCGATCAAATGCTACCAATTCTATAGAAGATATTGCAGAATTGGTAAAATATGCACATTTATTTAAGGCTCAGGTTTTTGTGGTTATCAATACCATTTTGTACGATAATGAATTAGAATCTTGTCGTCAAATGATTTGGAAATTGTATCATGTTAATGTCGATGCCTTGATTATTCAAGACATGGCCATTATGGAGATGGAATTACCGCCGATTGTACTTCACGCAAGCACACAAGCTAATAATCGTGATGCCGCTAAAATTAAATTCTTAGCCGATGCCGGAATAAAACGAGTGGTATTAGCTAGAGAATTAAATTTAAGTCAAATTAAAGAAATTAGTGAAGCGTCTGATGTAGAATTAGAATTTTTTGTAACGGGTGCTTTATGTGTTTCGTTTAGCGGAAATTGTTATATGAGTGTGGCCAATGGCGAACGTTCAGCAAATAGAGGTTCTTGTGCGCAAAATTGTCGTTTACCTTACAATTTAATTGATGGAAATGGCGATACATTAATAAAAAATAGTCACTTGCTTTCTATAAAAGATTTTGATGTTTCCAATCAAATTCCAAATTTAGTTGCAGCTGGAATTTCGTCTTTTAAAATTGAAGGCCGTTTGAAAGATATTGTTTATGTAAAAAATAACGTCTCCTATTTACGACAAAAATTAGATGCTTTTTTAGCTGAAAATACCGATAAATATACCAAAGCTTCTTCTGGAAATTGTTCTTTTCTTTTTGATGCTTCACTAGACAAAAGTTTCAATCGGGGCTATACTGATTATTTTGTAAACGAAAGACACCAAGCTATTGGCTCTTGGGATAGTCCAAAATCAAAAGGACAATATATTGGAAAACTAATCAAAACTGTTGGTAATTCGTACGAAATTGAAAACGGACATTTCTTAAACAACGGTGATGGATTGTGTTTTATTAATGAAAATAATGAAGCGGAAGGAATATATGTAAATAAAGTAGCAAACGGAATTGTGTATCCAAATGTATTGAAAGAAATCAAGGAAGGAACGTTTATTTACAGAAATAACGATGCCGCTTTCATTAAAATTGTAGAAAGAGAAGATAGCGCGATAAGAAAAATAAGCACGACATTAGTACTTAAAGAAAACGAAAATGGTTTTGAATTAATTGCTACAGATGAAGATGGAAATGTTAGTAGGGCTACTTTAGTACATCCAAAAGAGCTTACTAAGAATAACGAATCTATAGCAGAAAATTTCAAAATTAATTTAGCTAAAACAGGTTTTACACCTTATAATGCGGATGAAATTACGATAGAATTTTCTCAAAATTGGTTTCTGCCAATATCAAAAATTAACGAAATGCGTAGAACCGTTTTCGAACAATTATCGGAAATTCGATTAAATAATTATGTTCGAAAAGAACATCAAATGGTAAAAACATCTCATCCTTATCCCGAAACCAAATTGGATTTTATGTATAATGTTTCCAATAAAACGGCTCGAAAATTTTACGAACGTCACGGCGTAACTGAAATTGAAAAAGCATTCGAATTGCAATGGGATCCAGGAAAATCGCGTGTAATGACTACCAAATATTGTATAAAATACGAGTTAGAGCGTTGTCCAAAATACCATCCAGAATATCGAGATAAAAAAGTAAAAGAACCTTTGGTGTTAAAACAAGGCGAATTGGAATACAAACTAAAATTCAATTGCAAACCTTGCGAGATGGAAATTTGGGAAAAAGATGCCGAATTTGAAATTGAGGATGAAGATTAATTTAATACCATAATTATGAAGAAATTACTTTTGTTTTTATTGATTTGTAACAGCTCAATTATTTTCGCACAAGAAAAAAAAGAAACAGCTAAGATTCAAATTGTAGAAGCATCCTGTGGCCAATGCCAATTTGGGATGAAAGAAAATGGTTGCGATTTAGCTGTAAGGATTGAAGGTAAATCTTATTTTGTAAAAGGAACTTCAATCGATTCTCACGGCGATGCCCACGCCAAAGATGGATTTTGTACCTGTATTAGAAAGGCAGAAGTTGTTGGAGAAATAAAAGATAATAGATTTATTGTAACGTATTTTAAATTAATGCCTTTACAGCAACCTAAATTATAGAAAAATCTATGGAAAATACAGTTTTACATAAAGCAAATACAAGAGGTCATGCCAATCATGGTTGGCTAAATGCGTACCATAGTTTCAGTTTTGCGAGTTGGTACCATCCAGAAAGGGTACAATTTGGAATGTTAAGAGTTTTAAATGACGATACTATTGCTGCCGGAATGGGTTTTGGCACGCATCCACATGATAATATGGAAATTATTACCATTCCATTGGAAGGTGATTTGGCGCATAAAGATAGTATGGGAAATGAATCTACTATTAAAACAGGCGATGTGCAAGTAATGAGTGCTGGAACCGGAATTCAACACAGTGAATTTAATCCGAATGCTGATTTACAAACGAAATTATTTCAAATTTGGCTATTTCCAAAATATAAAAATGTAACACCTCGCTATCAACAAATTACTTTAGATGTAGCCAAACAAAAAAATGATTTTGCACAAATTTTATCGCCAAATGCAGAGGATGAGGGCGTGTGGATTTACCAAGATGCTTGGTTTCATTTAGCTGATTTCCAGGCCGGTTTTTCTAAAACTTATGCAATAAAAAAAACAGGTAATGGTTTGTATGTGTTTGTAATTTCAGGAACAATTTCTGTTAATAGTCAGGAATTAGAAACTAGAGATGGTTTTGGAATTTGGAATTTTCAAAATTTGGAAGTTACAGCCTCAACAGATGCGAAGTTTTTATTAATGGAAATTCCAATGGATCAATAAACAGAATAAATGGTTCAATATACAACAACCGTAAAGGCTTCATTAGAAAAAGTATGGCAGCATTTGATTCTTAAAATTGAAAATCCAGAAAATTTTGTCCCTGGTGTAAGTGATGTGTCTATTCTAGAAAAAAACGATGAGTTTGTAATTAGAAAAATGACAATTACCACGCCAGATAATACAACAACTTTAACGGAAAAGATTACTTTTATACCTTATAGAGTTCGATATTTATTATTAGAACATCCTAAATTTGAAGGCTATGTAGATAATGACATCAAACCAATTTCAGATATTGAAACAGAAATAACTTTTACAATAAATTGGAAAGACCAAACAACCCAAACTGAAATTAATAATTTTGAATTGGTTAAAAATGCCGTAGAAAAAACTAAATCATATATAGAAGAAAATTTATGAAACAACCACCAAAATGGAAATTTGCAATCCTCGTATGGTTAGCCATTTATCCAACAATTACTTTAGTTAGTTTTCTGATTGGAGATTTAATAAAAAAGTGGCCATTACCATTAAAGACACTAGTTATGACAGGAATTTTAGTTCCGTTAATGGTCTTTGTTTTGCTTCCTGTATTAAGAAAACTTTTAGGAAAGTGGCTACATAAATAAAAAAGAAAGGGAAATTTCAAGTGAAATTTCCCTTTCTTTATTTTATTTTTTTAAGCTTATATTTTCAAATGTCGAAACATCAATAATTTCTTCAGAATCAATATCAAATGAAATTTTCACGAAATCTCCAACTGCTGTTATTGGTAATTGATTGGATATTTGTGAGGAACCTACAAAAATATTTGGATAATCTTTTACGGTAAAATAATAAAAACTATTTCCGTTTTTTACATCATTTTGAATTCTCACAATGGTAGATTCTACAATTTTTTTAGCCGATTTACTATCTAAATTTATTTTATTTCCAGAGGAATTAAATGCCGTTTTGTAAGCTGTTAATGCTTCACGCATGGTGTTTCCTGTTCCAACTATTGTATAATCTGAAATGGAAACCATGGCATACATTTTTACTAAACCACCATTGTCTTTTAACGTCATTACATAGGTTGGAATGTTGTTAATGTTATACGGAATAGGTAACGATGCAACAAATCCTTTTTCTTGTACTTTTCCTTGTGCCGAACTTTGAGCTGCAATTTCAGTAGCGCCACTTTGTTTGTAAAATGTGGTATGTTTGGTTCGTGTATCAACCAATACAAACCCTACTGCAGATTCGTCTTTTCCTACGGAAGTAATTCCCGTATACCAATATGACTTATTGTCTTTTCCGTACACTAATGTTAAATCTTCTGTAATCTGAAGCTTGTTTTCATTAGAGAAATTCCAATACCCTTTTACGTATTCGCCCCAATCATTTAACTGGTCTTTAATAAAAGATATAGGTTGAATTCTATCTACCCAAGCAGGGGTGTTTTTAATATCATATTCCTTTATCTCTCCGTTTTGAGCATTTACCACAACAACGCCTGTGGCATCATTTCCAGAAAAACCGACTTGTTTTTTGTATTTAGTAACCACCCAAAAAGGCATTCCTGCGTCATCAATTTCGAAAGAAAAATCAGTCAAACCAACTGTACTATAGCCATTAAAATATAAATAGCGATGTAAATTACTTTGAAAATAAGCCTCTTGTTGGTATTTTAAAAATATTGGTTTTCCATTTACTTCTTGTACTAATTTCACGTCTCTTTCGTTTGTTGCAGAAACCATTACATATCCTGTTGTTCCTTTTTTATTGTTTAGCCATTTAAAAAATCCAGAATGTTCTAATGGGGCAATCCAAAATAATTTTCCGTTTACTTTTTGTATGTAAAATTCACCTAAGTGCGCTTGACTTCCTAATGCAGGTTGACTTCCTAATATTTTTTCACCTAATAAATACGCTAAAGATTCATCTACAACTCGAATTTCATTCATAGAAATAGGTGCAATATGATTGGTTAATTTATCGCCATTTGTTACTTTTCCTATTAAGTTTCTATAGTCTTCACTTCTAAAAATGGGGTGTGAAGTGAAAAATGGTAATATAAACGCATATATAATTGCAATTCCTATTAGTAAGGCTGGAATTTTCCAAAAAACCTGAACGGGTTTATAACTTTTTCCATCTGAACTAATTGTGAATTTAGAAAACGTAAAAAATAATAATGCTGCGATTATGATAAATAAAACAGTTATTCCCGAAAAGCCATAACTTATTACTGGCAGAGAAACGTAAAAAAAGAAAAGCGTTACTAGAAGTACTAGTACTATTGGTAAAATTTTTTTCATTTTCATTATTATTTAGAGTTTATAAATATTAGACATTAATTGGATGAGATTGTTACAAAATAAGTATTTTTGTTTTAAGTTTTAGAAAAACGAATCACTTTTAAATAATATATTATGAAAGCATACATTTTTCCTGGTCAAGGAGCACAATTTACCGGTATGGGTAAAGATTTATATGAAGCATCCGCTTTAGCAAAAGAATTATTTGAAAAAGCAAACGATATTTTAGGTTTCCGAATTACAGATGTTATGTTTGAAGGCACCGCTGAAGAATTAAAAGAAACAAAAGTAACACAACCCGCTGTTTTTTTACATTCGGTAATTTTAGCAAAAACTTTAGAGAATTTTAAAATTTTATTTTAATAAAAAATATACCAACAATTATTATTTTTGAAGAGTTTTCAG
>RDXY01000043.1 GCA_004293045.1 Flavobacteriia bacterium
GTAGTATTGTTTTTCAATTTTGGAAATGCAGGTACTGGACTAAATTATTATTTTGATGACGTGGAACTTACTACAGGTGCTGAAAGTTTGGTATTACCGTTAACGTTTCAATCTACAACATTAACCTATTCATTTACAAACTTTGGCGGTGCATCTGCAGAAGTTGTAACTAATCCAAACGTTTCAGGCATTAATACATCAACTAAAGTAGGTAAATTTATAAAAGCTACCGGTGCCCAAACTTGGGGAGGTTCTTTTATCGAGTTAAGTAATCCAATTAATTTTGCTACTATGCAGAAAATTAAAATGAAAGTATGGTCGCCTCAAGTAGGTGCTGTAGTAAAATTAAAATTAGAAAACTTAGCTAATGGAACTGGAATTAATACTGAATTAGATGCGACTACAACAGTAGCAAATGGTTGGGAAGAATTAACCTTTAATTTCACAGGTATAAATAATGCTAATAATTATCAAAGAGTAGTAGTGTTTTTCGATTTCGGTAATGCTGGAAACGGAGCTACTTATTATTTCGATGACATTAAATTATCTAACTAAAAATAATCAAACATGAAAACAATTGTAAAAAATATATTAGTTACGCTATCACTACTTTTAGTTTTTAGCTGCCAAGAAGAAGATAATGTGTTTGGTGATTTATCAGCACCTACAAATTTAACGGTTCAAGCAACTGTTGAGGGTGCAAGTACTGCTAATCCAAATGGAGATGGTTCAGGTGTGGTTAATTTTGTGGCAACAGCTACAAATGCTATTTCTTATAAATATGTATTTAGTGATGGAACTACTGCAAATGCTCCTTCTGGACAATTACAGAAACGTTTTACTCAGCCAGGAACCAACGAATATACCATTACGGTAACTGCTTCAGGTAAAGGTGGTGTAAGTACTACAACTACTTTAACGTTACAAGTAAGAAGTGATTTTACAGATGCAGAGGCGGTTCAGTTTTTAACTGGAGGTTCTCAAAAAAGCTGGTATTGGTCTGCTTCAGAGCCGGGGCACTTAGGTGTTGGTCCAAATAGTACAGACGCTACGCAAAATTATTACCCACATTGGTATCAAGCGGCACCTTGGGAAAAAGCTGGAAGTCCAGATAGTAGCTGTTTATATGAAAATGTATTGCATTTTTCATTAGTAGGTGGTCAATTAAAATTTCTTTTAGATAATGGTGGAAGCACGTTCTTTAATAAAGATTTCAATAGCGTAGTAGGGGCCACATCTCCAAATGATGGATGTTATTCTTACGATACGTCTGGTTTAAAAACGGTTACTTTATCGCCTTCTGAATCATTAGTAGTTGGCAATAATATTCCGAATCAAACGCGTGGTACGATGTTAAATATCTCTGATGGAGGATTTATGGGATACTATATCGGACAAAGTTCTTATGAAATTTTGTCTATTACTAATAACAGAATGGTTGTAAGAGCGGTAATGGGTGGAAATCCAGCATTAGCTTGGTACCATACGTTTACTACTATACAACCGGTTCAAGATCCAATTACAGATTATACCAATTTAGTATGGTCAGATGAGTTTAATACAGACGGTGCACCTGATACTGCCAAATGGGGGTATGATATTGGCGCTGGCGGATGGGGTAACGGCGAAGCGCAATACTACACAAATAGTTCAAATAATGTTATTGTAGAAGGCGGTAACTTAAAAATTACAGCAAAAGCTCAAAATTTAAGTGGTTCCAACTATACTTCAGCTCGTTTAAAATCTGAAAATAAATTCGAATTTAAATATGGAAAAGTTGAGGTAAGAGCAAAACTTCCTGTTGGTGGTGGAACATGGCCTGCTATTTGGATGTTAGGTGAAAATTATGCTACAAATACTTGGCCGGCTTGTGGAGAAATTGATATTATGGAGCACAAAGGTAATGAACCAAATAAAATTCATGGTTCATTACATTATCCTGGAAATTTTGGAGGAAATGCCAATACTAATACCACTATGATTGCAGGCGCTTCTACTCAATTTCATCTTTATAAAGCAGTTTGGTCGCCTAATTCAATAAAAATATATGTAGATAATGTATTGTTCCATACGGTAGCCAATTCAGGTTCTTTACCATTTAATGCTAACTTCTTCTTGATACTTAATGTAGCTATGGGAGGTAACTTTGGAGGTACAATAGACCCAGCGTTTTCTCAATCAGCAATGGAAGTAGATTACGTTAGAGTATATCAATAATATTTATCAAACTAAGTAATAACAAGAAGATGCATTGATGTCTTCTTGTTATTCATTTTTTATCTCATTAAATTTAACAATGGATTTTAAATCAATAAAATTTTACCTAATTGCCTCTGCATTGGTTATCAGTTGTGCTACTCCTAAGAAAACTAGCCTTTCTGCTAAAACAAAAACCTTAGATCAAAAAGTAGATTCACTTTTGAGTATCATGACATTGGATGAAAAAATCGGTCAATTAAATCAGTATAATGGTTTTTGGGAAATTACTGGTCCCGCTCCAAAAGAGGGTCAAGCTGCCAAAAAATACAACGATTTAAAAAAGGGTTTGGTAGGTTCCATGTTAAATGTAAAAGGGGTAAAAGATGTTTACGCGATTCAAAAAATCGCTGTGGAACAAACACGTTTAGGAATTCCTTTATTATTTGGTTTTGATGTGATTCATGGTCACAAAACAATAAGTCCTATTCCTTTAGCGGAAGCTGCAAGCTGGGATTTAGATGCAATAAAAAAATCTGCGCAAGTAGGTGCGGAAGAAGCTGCAGCAGAAGGGATCAACTGGACATTTGCACCAATGGTAGATATCTCTAGAGATGCCAGATGGGGAAGAGTAATGGAAGGTGCTGGTGAAGATACGTTTTTAGGTAGTAAAATTGCTGCTGCTAGAGTTAACGGATTTCAAGGGGATTTATCTACAAATAAAAATATTTTGGCATGTGCCAAACACTTTGCGGGCTATGCTTTTGCAGAAGCGGGTAGAGATTATAATACTGTAATGGTTAGTGATGAGGTGCTTCATAATGTGATTTTACCCCCTTTTAAAGCATCGGTTGATGCAGGTGTAAGAACCGTTATGAATTCTTTCAATGAATTAAATGGGGTGCCTACAACGGGTAGTAAACTACTTCAAAGAGATATTCTTAAAAAGAATTGGAACTTTGACGGTTTTGTAGTTTCCGATTGGGGTTCAATAATTGAAATGATTCCACATGGTTATGCCAAAAACAGTAAACACGCTGCAGAAATTGCCATTCAAGCAGGTTCAGATATGGATATGGAATCATATGCGTATGTGGAACATTTGAGTGCTTTAGTAAAAGAAGGTAAGGTAAGTGAGAGTCAAATAAATGATGCCGCAAGAAGAATTCTTAAAGTAAAATTCGAATTGGGTTTATTTGACAATCCATATAAATATTGCGATGAAGCGCATGAAAAAGCAACTGTAGGAAAACAAGAATTTCATGATGCTGTTTTAGAGGTAGCCAAAAAGTCAATTGTTTTATTAAAAAACGAAAACAATCTTTTGCCTTTAGCACAATCAGGTAAAAAAATTGCCTTAATTGGTGCTTTAGCAACAGATAAAACTAGCCCTTTAGGAAGTTGGCGTATTGCAGCACAAGACAATACGGCTATTTCCGTATTAGAAGGTATGCAGCAATACAAAAATAACCAATTAACTTATGTGAAAGGTGCAGATCTTACAAAAGGAAGAACGCAGTTTGTATGGGAAACGCACATAAATACTACTGACACCTCAGGTTTTGCGGAAGCTATTGAAGTAGCTAAAAAATCCGATGTTGTAGTAATGGTTTTAGGAGAACATGGGTTGCAAACTGGAGAAGGTAGAAGTAGAACAGACTTAGGTTTGCCTGGTGTACAACAAGAATTATTAGAAACCATTTATAAAGTAAATAAAAATATTGTTCTGGTATTAAATAATGGTCGTCCATTAGCTATTCCGTGGGCTGCTGAAAACATCCCTGCTATTGTAGAAGCTTGGCATTTGGGTACAGAAAGCGGAAATGCTATCGCTCAAGTATTATATGGCGATTACAATCCAAGCGGAAAATTACCGATGACATTTCCAAGAAATGTAGCGCAAGTACCCATTTACTATAATTACAAAAATACTGGACGTCCTACTATGAACGAACCAGAAAGTGTATTTTGGTCACATTATTCTGATGAAAAAAATACGCCACTGTATGCTTTTGGGCACGGTTTAAGTTATTCTAAATTTGAGTATTCAGATTTAAAATTAAGTGCTACTACATTAGCTCAGGGAGGAAAAATAAATGTTACGGTATCATTAAAAAACAATAGTACAGTAGCTGGAAAAGAAGTGGTGCAATTGTATATTAGAGATATAATTGGCAGCACAACACGACCTGTTAAAGAATTAAAAGGATTCGAAATGGTAGCCTTACAACCTAACGAAACCAAAACAATAACTTTTACTATTACTGAAGAAATGCTCGCTTTTTATACTGCTAACAACAAATGGGAAACCGAGGCAGGAGATTTCAAAGTATTTATTGGAGGAAGCTCAGACCAAACAATTGAGGCTAATTTTGAATTTATAAAAACCAATTAACATGCGATTATTTCTTGTTTTATTTTTAGTATGTCATTTTTCATTTTCACAAGATGATAAAAGAAAATTGGTTTGGGAAGAAAATTTTAACGCAACAACACTCGATTCGTCTATTTGGAATTTCGAGTTGGGAAATGGTTGTCCAAATTTATGTGGTTGGGGTAATAATGAAGCCCAAATTTATACAAATAAAAATCATGAACTAAAAGATGGTTTTCTAATTATTGAAGCTAAAAAAGAAGGTGAAAGTTACACTTCAACAAGAATTACCACTCAAAATAAAAAAGTATTTCAATACGGACGAATAGAGACTCGTGCAAAATTACCAGTTGGAACAGGTTTGTGGCCCGCTTTTTGGATGCTAGGTCAGAATATTTCTACAGTAGGTTGGCCTAAATGTGGCGAAATTGATATTTTAGAATATGTAGGCAAACAACCCGATATTGTTTTTACTTCTTTACATACTCAAGCCAGTCACGGAAATACGATTAATACAATGAAAACAACAATTCCCACTATAGAAGAGGGATTTCATACGTATGCAATCGATTGGACCAAAGATAAAATAGCTTTTTTTGTTGATGACATTCTAGTATATACCTTTCAACCTGAAGTAAAAGATGAAAATACTTGGCCGTATAATCAACCTTTTTATTTTATTATTAATGTGGCAATAGGCGGAAATTTCGGAGGACCAACAATAGATTCCACTATTTTACCACAAAAATTCATTTTAGATTATATTAAAGTATATCAATAAACACAGTAGTTTATTGTTTTTTCATCGCAACTTATTTAACTTTTATGTATTAAAAATGTTAAATTTTTGGTGATTATTTGGTATTTAGAAATATTTAACATTATATTTGCTACTAAATAACCCCTAAAACTTATTTGCTTATAATATAAAAATACTTTTTTTAAAATTTTAGTTCCAAATCTAAAAAGTATATTTATGGCAAATAACGCACAAACTCCTGACGCAATTTTATTGCAAAACTACATTAGCGGAAACGAAACAGCTTTACAAATTTTAATAGAAAGACACCAGTCTAAAATCTTTGGATTTATTTATTCTAAAATTCCAGACCGTGCAGTATGCGATGATATCTTTCAAGATACCTTTATTAAAGTAATTAAAACGTTACGCACCAAAGGGTATAATGAAGAAGGTAAATTTTTGCCTTGGGTAATGCGAATCGCTTCTAATTTAGTTATAGATTACTTCAGACATAATAAAAAAATGCCATATCAACGTGAAACCGACGAGTATAGTATTTTTGATTTTATGACCGATTCCAGTTTGTCCATAGAAAACCAACTAATTGAAAACCAAGTAGAATTAGATGTTAGAAAAATCTTAGAACAATTACCAGAAGATCAAAAAGAAGTTATTAAAATGCGTTTTTACGAAGATTTAAGTTTCAAAGAAATTTCTGAAATTACTGGTGTAAGTATCAATACTGCCTTAGGTAGAATGCGGTATGCTGTAATTAATATGAGAAAAATAGTAGAAAAAAATAATATTATTTTAACTAATTAATCCGTTCATACAATAATATATTGTGTTTTTGCGTTATCCTATAAATAAACATTTAAGTTCGTATATGGGAAAACTTTACGCTAAAAAAAGACAATCAATTAAAGAAATGAAACCCAGTAGAAGTGCAGTTAGTTTTATATTGAGTTATTCGCAGGCAATGAAAATAGTAAAAGTAGGCAGACATACTTTTGAAAACATTGTAAATTGATTAAAAATGCTTCGGAAACTATTTCGAGGCATTTTTTTTAAAGTACTCCTTTAAAACTGTTTTTCGTCCAATTGTTTTAGTAATGATATCTTTTTCTAAATCCCATCCTCTTGCAGGTGAATATTCTCTTCCGTACCAAATAATTTGCAAATGCAACTCGTTCCAAGTTTCTTTTGGGAAAATAGCTTTAGCATCTTTTTCTGTTTGTACTACATTTTTACCCGACGTTAAATTCCAACGGTAAAGTAAACGGTGAATGTGCGTGTCTACAGGAAATGCGGGCACTCCAAATGCCTGACTCATTACTACGCTAGCGGTTTTATGTCCTACTGCCGGCAAAGCCTCTAACGCTTCAAAACTTTGAGGTACTTCGCCGTTGTATTTTTCTATTAAGATGTGCGATAAACCATGAATCCCTTTTGATTTCATTGGTGATAATCCGCAAGGACGTATGATTTCCTTAATTTCTTCTACACTCAATTTAATCATATCTTGTGGATTATCTGCTTTGGCAAATAACAAGGGTGTAATCTGATTGACACGAACATCTGTACATTGAGCTGAAAGTAAAACAGCAATAAGTAAAGTGTACGGATCTTTATGATCTAATGGAATCGGAATTTCAGGATACAAATCGTTTAACGTATTTATAACAAATGTTGCACGCTCTTTTTTAGTCATTTTTGTATATTTGATGTGGTAAAGTTAATCAATAGTAAGAACAATTTCAAAAATCAATAACAATAGTAATAGCAATAGCAATAACAATAGCAAAAATCAATAGCAATAGCAAATTCCAAAACCCAAATAACAAATTTCCTAAACAATAAACCAAAAACCCTAAACCTTTAACCCAACACCCAAAAATATGACACATTTAAAAGTGGGCGATAACGCGCCAAGTTTTTCAGGAACTGACCAAAACGGTAATCAACATACTTTAGCCGATTATAAAGGAAAAAAACTAGTAGTATTCTTTTATCCGAAAGCCAATACACCGGGTTGCACGGCTGAAGCTTGTGATTTACGTGACAATTACGAGCGCTTTCAAGCCAATAATTACGTATTGTTAGGCGTGAGCGCCGATAGTGCCAAAGCACAAAAGAAATTTGAAGAAAAATATAGTTTCCCATTTCCTTTATTGGCAGATGAAAATAAAGCTGTGATTGAAGCCTTTGGCGTTTGGGGTCCAAAAAAATTTATGGGAAAAGAGTACGACGGTATCCATAGAACTACATTTGTAATAGACGAAAATGGTACTATATCTGATATTATAACAGATGTGAAAACCAAAGTACACGCCAGTCAGATTTTAGGATAAGAAAAAGGGTTTCCATAGAATTAATTGTACATTTAAAATTGTTTTAATATATTTGGTTAAATTAAATTTTTAAAAAAATGTCAAATAAATTCACCATTTTATTTTTATTAGTAGTATCAACCAATTTATGGAGCCAAAATAAAAGTTTTGCAATAGGTTATACGGGTCGTTTATTACTTAACGCTACTTTTGCTGAGAATACTAAATCAAATGTAGAAGGTTCACAATATATTGATGATAAGTTTTTTCCTTCTCAGTTTTCATGTGTTGATGAAGTTACTCCACCTATCCGATACAATGCTTACCGTGATGAAATGGAATTTATGAAAGATGGAAAAATGTATTATGCAAATAAAATAGATTCTTGTGTAATTATTTTATCTAATAAATTTTATAAATATGTTTCTTATAAAGAGAAGGATGCTACTAATGGATATTTAGTATTGCTTACCAAATCGTCTAACCCAAAATACTCTTTATACAAAAAAGAAAAAGTGATTTATGTTCCAGAATATGTTCCTAATTCGAATTATGGAGAACCTAAACCTGCAAATTATGCCATCGAGAAAAGCAAGTTTTTCCTAGAAAATAAAGAAGGTATATCTGAGTTTCCAACTAAGAAAAATGAATTTTTAAAACTTTTTCCAACTCAAAAAGAGATTTTAGAAACTTATTTAAAAGAAAATAAGATTTCTTTTAGTGATGAGCTAAGTTTAATAAAACTGGTAGATTATTTAAATACGTTATAATTTTCTGACATTAAAACAAAGCACACGCCAGTCAGATTTTGGCATAAATAAAAAGGGTTTTCAAACTAGTTGAGAACCCTTTTTTTGCTATTTTACAGTTATTTATTATGTTTGGTATCATAATCTACCGTCCATTCAATACCATATTTATCTCTAAACATCCCAAAATAGGAACCCCAAGGCGATATAGGGAATTCTATAGTACCACCAGCTGAAAGTCCGTTGAAAATTTTGTCGGCTTCTTCTTTGCTTTCTGTACTAATGGCAATTTTACTTCTGTTTTCATTTTCATTTACTTTTCCCATAAATTCGGGAACATCATTACCCATTAACACATTATGCCCAATAGGAAGTGTAATGTGCATAATTTTGTTTGCTTCGCTTTCTGGAATCGGAAATTCAGCACTTTCCATTTCTCTAAAGCGTGTTACTTGTCTAAATTCACCACCAAATACAGATTTATAAAATAGAAATGCTTCTTCAGCGTTTCCGTTAAAGTTGATGTAGGGATTTATTTGTGCCATTATTTAACTATTTAACAACGATTATTTTTATTAACTGCACGTTTAAAAAGTACTTTATTGTCTTTTGCAATATAGTCACTAGAAAGTATTAAATACGGATGATTGTTAGAAAATCCTGCGCTGTGACTTCTTACTAGTATCTTATCGTTTACTTTTAAGCTTTTTAGTGCCTCAAATTCCTTTGGAATAAATTGCATCATATAGGTTTCACCCTCAATTTCTACGAGAAGCCATTTTGGACTAGTTGATTGTACATTTTCACGCTGAAATGTAACTGAAGTAACCACCGCTTCCATAGCGCTAAAATCTTTAAAGTGCTTTTTTATTTTTTCGTAACTGGCATCTATTTTTTTACCTTCTGGAGAATTTTCCCATTTTTTGTATGCAATACCATCGGGGCTAGCTTCCCATTTTTTACGTGCCGTTTTCATTTCTTCTGCAGTAAGTGGCTTTTGAATTGGCTTTTTTGTATTTTTATTTTCTTGATTTGTATAAATAAATCCGAAGGCTAAAACAATCGAAAGGATAATAACGTAATTAATTTTTTTCATCTTTTTTATAATTTTTATTAATAATAAAATTTTAGTTTTAATCTGTAATTAGTATTTTTTCTGTACCAATTATTCTGTTTTCTTCTGAAAGTCTAATAAAATAAGCTCCATTTGGAAGATTTTCTCGAAATAAAGAAAAAGTTTGACCAGAAAAGTTAGTTTTGTGTTTTACAATCTGTCCATAATAATTGTAAATCGTAAGGCTTACATTTTTATAATTGCTATTAGTTTGTATAGTTGCCGAAGAATTAAAAGGGTTTGGATAAACAGAAAAAACCGACTGATCCATGTTTTCGTTACTGCTTAAGTTGCTTTGCCCTGTTTGAATGCAAGCATTTGGGGTGCTTTGGTAGGCATAATCTTTTATGGTAAATGAGCCTGACATTTCTAAAAAATCTAAACGTGCCCAGCCATAATAAGTAGTGTCGTCTACAATAAGTTTTAGTGCTAAATATTTATTCGTTTCTCCTGGCCAGTATCCAATACTTGCTCCTAAACCCATTGTGCCAGGGGTATTAGAGTCATACCAAGTTGCTAATGAGGCACAAATAGTATTTGAAGCAGACAATGCCCATGGTAAATAGGTTCCATTCACAAAATTCCCTGCATAAGCATTAGTATTTAATGGGTTACAGAATACTCCAATTGAACTTCCGCTTCCTACAAATCCTAATATAAAATCAATTATTGTATCATTATTTAAATCTAATGAATAAGTTGCATTAGGAGTGGTGTCAGGAATATCGGTATAAATTATTTGTGAATGTAATTTAGGATTTAAACAAAATAAAATAAAAAGAAAGCAAAAAAAGGACCCTTTTTTAGTATTTATAATTTTTGTTTTCATTTTTTTATTAGAATTTGAATTTTTTTATATTCCTATTGTAACGTTATTTTTGTTTACTTGCAAATTCAAAAATAGCGCCAACTGCTGTACCAATAGCTAAACTTAAAGCTAATATTGAAAGAGCATTTTCGAAAGAATGGCCATATAGAATTCCAAATGCTACCCCAAGGGCTGCTCCTATACCAATACCATTTCCTGAAACTATGTTTTTGTTTTTAGCCATAAATAAAAATGAAATTCATTAATTATCTTTATTGTTTTTATTGCAATTGCTATTTACGTTTCGACCTTTTTTTGGAGTTAGGAATTGGCAATCCATCACTTTCCATGAAGCAATGTAATCAAAAGTACAAAAAAACTTTTAATAAAGTTCTAAATTTCATTTTAGTATTCTCAAGTAATTATGAGAAACTAACTTAGAGCCAGCTATTAATATACAAAATTAATACACCTAAGTTATTAGTTTAAATTCGGATAAATAACCATTATTTTTTTGATTATTATGATTTAAAAATTATTTAATAATCAACAAATTTATTAATGCTATTTTGTACTTATAAATTTAATTTTGAAAACCAAAAATAAAGCGGCTGTAATAATGGCTGTTTATAACACGCCACTTGACATCATAAAAAGAGCAATAGATTCGCTTTTACACCAAACTTTTCAAGATTTTGAATTATTTATTATTGATGACCGATGCAATTGGTTTATGCATAAATAGTGTTTTTTTTATCCTTATTTTTTTAATTACAATTAAACGCTGCAGAAATCGTTTAATTTAATTAAACCTAAAGTACAATTGATTTTTCATACTTCTTTCTTTAATGCGTTGGTGTTTTTTTATTGTTTTATAACGGTTCAGGGCTTTTGGAGTGGCAAAGTTTTAGCAACTATTATTAAAATTATAAACTAAATTATATTCTAAAGTTAAAAATTGCAGGTAAAGACTATACCGCACTTTCATAAAACCTTTGTTGAGGAAGACTTAACTTTTTTCGGAACTATCCTTTCTTTTATAAAAATATAAACTAAAAATTAGACAAATAGCTAAAATTATTATTTTGACTATATCAAATGTGGAATAATCATTAAACTTACCATTTATAAATTCTGTAAATAATCCTAAATTTAATAGTATTATTAAGATTAACAAATTATACTTTTTCATTTTTATTTATATATTTACCACCATTCCATACAATCACCAAATTCATAAACAGCTACAGCTGCACCTATTGCGCCAAGATATTTAGTTGCTACTTTTTTTAGGAGTTTTCTAACCGCACTTTTAGGCATTCCATTTATACCAT
>RDXY01000044.1 GCA_004293045.1 Flavobacteriia bacterium
GGTTTGTTTGTAACCTCGGGATTAGGTGGCATGTCTGGCGCACAGCCAAAAGCTGGAAATATTGCGGGTTGTGTTACCGTTTGTGCAGAAGTGAATCCAAAAATTACACACATTCGTCATTCACAAGGATGGATAAACGAAGTAATTGAAGACATAACACTTTTAGTAGCTAGAGTTAAAAAAGCAATGGAAACCAATGAAGTAGTCTCTATTGCTTATTTAGGAAATGTAGTAGATGTTTGGGAACGATTTGATGCAGAAAATTTACATATCGATTTAGGTTCTGACCAAACGTCACTTCACAATCCTTGGGCGGGCGGCTACTACCCTATTGGATTTACATTTGAGGAGTCTAATGAAATGATGGCCAACAATCCAAATCAATTTAAAGAAGAAGTTCAAAAAACACTGCGTCGTCATGCTATGGCAATTAATAAACATACAGATAAAGGCACGTATTTCTTCGATTATGGAAATGCCTTTTTATTGGAAGCTTCCAGAGCAGGTGCGGATGTTTTTGCAGAAAATCATATCGATTTTAAATACAATAGTTATGTACAAGACATTATGGGTCCAATGTGTTTTGATTATGGTTTTGGCCCTTTTCGATGGGTTTGTGCCTCAGGAAATCCGGAAGATTTAGCTAAAACCGATGCAATGGCTTGTGCCGTTTTAGAAGAAATAATGAAAACTGCTCCAGAAGAAATTCAGCAACAAATGGCCGACAATATTCAATGGATTAAAGGCGCGCAAGAAAATAAATTAGTCGTAGGATCACAAGCGCGTATTTTATATGCTGATGCAGAAGGACGAATTAAAATCGCAGAAGCTTTTAATCAAGCAATAGCTCGTGGCGAAATTGGAATGGTAATTTTAGGTAGAGACCATCATGATGTTTCTGGTACCGATTCGCCATACAGAGAAACGTCAAATATTTATGACGGTTCCCGATTTACGGCAGATATGGCGATTCAAAATGTCATAGGCGACAGTTTCCGAGGTGCTACTTGGGTTTCTATTCATAATGGAGGCGGTGTGGGCTGGGGCGAAGTCATAAACGGTGGTTTTGGCATGCTTCTTGATGGAACAAAAGAAGCCTCTAAACGTTTAGAAATGATGTTGTTTTGGGATGTAAACAATGGAATATCGAGGAGAAATTGGGCTAGAAACGAAGGGGCCATATTTGCTATAAAACGCGCAATGGAAACCCAACCTTTGTTAAAAGTAACACTGCCAAACTTAGTTGACGAAAATTTATTAACTTAAATAAAATACTATGAAATTAATTAAACTACTTTCGATTTTAGGATTTTTTATCCTTACTTCATGTGCTTCTGTATACGTAAATACAGATTTTGATAAAAAAGCAAATTTTGATAGCTACAAAACCTATGCTTACAACAAAAGCAGTATAGACAAATTAGAAATTTCAGATTTAGATAAGAAGCGTATTTTATATGCTATTGATGCTGTAATGCCTACTAAACAATTTTCAAAATCTGAAAATCCCGATGTTTTAATCAATATTTTCACCAAAGAGCGTGAACGAGTTAATGTATACAACAACATGGGTTGGGGCTATGGATTCGGTTGGGGCTGGGGCTGGGGTCCAGGTTGGGGAATGGGCTTCACGCAAACAACGACTACCCCAGAAGGCACGTTATATATTGATATTGTTGATGCTAAAACAAAAGAATTAGTTTGGCAAGGTATAGGAACGGGCTATTTAACCACAAATACAGAAAAAAAAGACGAAAGAATTGCAGAATTTGTAACTAAAATTTTAGAACAATACCCTCCAATAATAAAATAAACCTAGTATTGAAATTGAAAAATTAATCCTGACTCGTTTTAAAACTGTCAGGATTTTTATTTGCATGAAAAAAATCTTACTTTGATTTAAAAATTATCGTAATTTTACGGAAACATCATAAATTCCATTATGGCAACTAATTTTGAAAGTAACCCATTGATAGACCGGTTACCTAAACATTTAAAACAATTCATAATCCCACAAGATTATACAGACTACACACCGATAAATCAAGCGGTTTGGAGATATGTCATGCGTAAAAACGTAAATTATTTATCTAAAGTGGCACATCAATCTTATTTAGAAGGATTAGAAAAAACGGGGTTAGAAATTGATTCGATTCCTAACATGTATGGTATGAATCGTATTTTAAAAGAAATAGGATGGGCAGCTGTAGCGGTTGACGGTTTTATTCCACCAAGTGCTTTTATGGAATTTCAAGCGTATAATGTTTTAGTTATTGCCTGTGACATCAGACAATTAGAACATATTGAATATACACCCGCTCCAGATATTATTCATGAAGGTGCTGGGCACGCACCCATTATTGCCAATCCAGAATATGCAGAATATTTACGTCGTTTTGGGGAAATCGGCTGCAAAGCCATTTCATCTTCAAGAGATTACGAATTATACGAAGCCGTTCGATTATTATCAATCGTAAAAGAAGCAGAAGGCACTTCAGATGAAGAAATCAAAGCAGCAGAAGACCAAGTTGAATTTTTACAAAACAACATGGGGGAATTGTCTGAAATGTCTAAAATAAGAAATTTACATTGGTGGACTGTAGAATACGGATTAATTGGAACAGTGGAAAACCCCAAAATATATGGTGCAGGATTACTATCATCTATTGGTGAAAGTGCTTGGTGTATGACAGATGAAGTGAAAAAAATCCCATATGATATTTCAGCAGCAGACCAAAGTTTTGATATCACTAAACCGCAACCGCAACTTTATGTTACCCCAGATTTTGCTCAATTAAGTTCCGTATTAGAAGAATTTGCCAATAAAATGGCACTACGAACTGGCGGTTTATCTGGAATTCAAAAATTAATTACTTCAAAAGCAATGGGTACTGCAGAATTAAGTACCGGATTACAAATATCAGGAATTTTTACAAACGTAATTGAAAACGAAGGAAAACCAGTATACATTCAAACCACCGGAAAAACAGCTTTATCATATAGAGAAAAAGAATTAGTTGGACACGGAACAGCATCACATCCGGATGGATTTGGTTCGCCAATTGGAATGCTAAAAGGCATCAACTTGGCAATTGAAGATATGGGTCCGAGAGATTTACGTGCTTATGATATTTATGAAGGCGAACAAATTACTTTAGAATTTGAAGGAAATATTAAAGTCTCTGGTGAAATTATTACTGGAACAAGAAATTTACAAGGAGAAATTTTACTGATTAAATTCAAAAATTGTACGGTTACTCATGGCGAAACCGTATTATTTGCTCCAGAATGGGGGATTTATGATATGGCTGTAGGTAAAAAAATAACATCCGCCTTCTCTGGACCTGCAGATGTTTCAAGTTTTGATATGATTACCCACGTTCCTTCTTCGCATACCATCAAACAAAAAAAATCTAGCAAACGTGAAGAACTAGAAAATTTATACCTAAATATTAGAAACTTAAGGGAAGGAAAGCCAGCTGAAATTACCTTGAAAGAAGCATTTGGTGCCGTAACTGCAAGTCATGAAAAGGATTGGTTACTTTCAGTAGAAATTGCCGAATTAGCCAAAAAAGAAAACCATTTGGATTTAATTGACAAAGTTTTAAATCATTTAGAGAACCTTAAAAAAATACGTCCAGAAATTGCCCACTTAATTGAAGGTGGCTTAGAATTAATTTTTGAAAAAGAAAAACATACTACAAAGTAACATTTGTTACAAAATAATTATTAGATTCCCATATATTTGCTAAAAACAAAACAATATGGGAATTTTAGATTTTTTAGGATTTGGAAATAAATCCACTCAAATTGCAGCATTTAAAGAGAAAAATGCAATTATTATTGATGTGAGAACGTACGAAGAATTTGCTGGCGGACATATTAAAAATTCCAAAAATATTCCTTTACAAATTATCGAATCGAAAATTAATGATATCAAAAAACTAAACAAACCCGTTATTGCTTGTTGTAGAAGTGGAAACAGAAGCGGCATGGCAACAAAAATTCTAAACCGAAACGGTATTGAATGCATCAACGGTGGTAGCTGGCAAGGTTTACAAAGCAAATTACAACAGTTGCTTTAAAATTTCATTTCAGGATATTTTGCTACAATTGCAGCCATTTTCTGTTTTAAATTATTCTGAAATTTGATGTGACTTTCAGAATTTGGATTAAACGGTCTATGACTCGATGCTTTTTGAATTTCTAGAACGTGTTGCATCGTTTCAAATTCTTTTTCATCTATATAATTTTGAGAAAATTTCATCCAAATATAATCAATTGCGATTTGATTTGGATGCAACATATCTTCCGCATAAAAACGATAATCACGTAACTCGTCCATCATAATTTCATAACTCGGAAAATAAAGACTTGAAGTAGTTTTTGATAGTAATTGATAAAGCGCAGTACTTAAATGCGATTTACTTACATTGTTTTCTACAAAACCGTCTTTACTATGACGAACAGGAGAAATGGTAAAAATAAATTTACAATTTGAATTTACAACTTGAATTGCTGCAACAATGTTTTTTAAACTCGCTTCAATAGCTGCAACAGAAAGCAATTCTTTTACAAATTGTTGTTGTGGCACTTTATGACAATTAGCAACAATCGCATCGCTTTCTATATGTTTGTACACCCAAGAAGTTCCTAAAGTAATTAAACAATGTGTTGCTTTTTCGATGTGCCAATTTGTGGTAGCAATTAATTGATTTAAAGCTGTAAGAAATTCCGATTTATCAGGATTTGAAAGCTCAGAATGCACTTCATAACAATGCCAAGCTTCATTATGAAAAAAAATATCTTTTTCTGTAAAATATTTTTTATGAATACTTCTAAGAATTATTTTTTCTAATGAAATTGGATTAAAAATAATTCCAAACGGATTGGTAGTCGTTGAAAATTTAAAATAATCCAATTTATTGCCCATATTTTCCGCAAAACAAGAACCAAAAGATACTAACTGAGAAGAATAATCAATTAAATAATCTGATTTTTGTATGGGAATGGTAGTTTGAAATTTCATAACTTTATTTATCGTCATCCAAAAGTACAAAAACAAGTTAAATAGTTACAAAATAATTTATAAAGTCTTTTAATTGCTTACTTTTGTGACTTAAATTTTTCACATGAAATTGCTTTATAGTTATTTACAAAAACACAAATTGCTGCTATTTTTTGCCCTTTTAATGGCTTCAATAAACATATGTTTTAGTTTGTCTGACTCGATTATTACTGGTAAATTAATGCAGGATTGTGGTGTTGGGATTGCAAAATACAAAGGCAATGAAATTGGATTTATAAAATCAGTTGGCTTTTGGTTAGGCCTTTCGCTTACCGCAGCCATGATTTCTCGTATCACAAAAAATTTTCAAGATTACTTTACCAATATTGTCATTCAACGAACTGGTGCTGAAATGTATACGGATGGTATAAAAAAATCATTAGATTTACCTTATAAAGATTTTGAAGATCAAAGTAGTGGCGAAACTTTAAGCAAATTACAAAAAGCCAGAACCGACTCTGAAAAGCTTATCACACTTTCTATTTCGTTGATTTTTCAAACCATTATTGGATTCATTTTTGTAATTGTTTACATTTCTAGGATAGATTACAGAATTGCATTTGTTTTTGTGTTAACCGCGCCCATTATTGCATTTATTAGTTCGTTCTTAGGAAAAAAAATAAAAGCCGTTTCAAGAAATATCGTTTTGCAAACCAATTCCTTGGCAGGATCCACCACAGAAAGTTTACGAAATATCGAATTGGTAAAAAGTTTGGGATTAACCAAACAAGAAGAAAGTCGATTAAATTCAAATACACATAAAATTTTGCAACTTGAAATTCAGAAAATTCGCTTTATTAGAAGTTTGAGTTTTATTCAAGGTACAACGGTGCATTTTATGCGAACTTGTGTAATTTTTGGATTGTATTATTTCTTATTTAGCGATAAAATTGTAGTTGGCGATTTATTAACTATGGTGTTTTTCACCTTTTTTATTTTTAACCCATTGCAAGAACTAAGTGCTTTTATTATCGCTAAAAACGAAACAAAAGTATCCATGGAGAACTTTGAGAATTTGTTAAAAGCCAAATCAGAACACCGTCCAGAAATGCCAGAAAATTTTGGAAAAATCAATTCTTTAGTATTTACGAATGTGAGTTTCAAACATAAAACTGCCAAACAGCCTGCTGTTGAAAATATAAACTTTTCTATTAAACAAGGCGAAACTGTGGCATTCGTTGGGCCATCTGGCTCAGGAAAAACAACTTTAGTAAAGTTATTAGTCGGTTTGTATCCGCCAGCTATTGGTCATGTTTTGTATAATGGTATCGATTCTAAAAATATTGATATTTTAAAATTAAGAAAACAATTAGGATTTGTAACTCAGGATGCACAATTGTTTTCTGGAACAATTAGAGAAAATTTATTGTTTGTAAAACCAAAAGCAACGGATGAAGAACTAATTGGCGCGTTGCAAAAAGCAAGTTGTGGCAAACTTTTAGAACGTGCCGAAAACGGTTTAAATTCGACAATTGGCGAAGGGGGTATTAAAATTTCTGGAGGTGAAAAACAACGTTTATCCATAGCCAGAGCTATTTTGAGACAGCCAAATTTATTAATTTTCGATGAAGCAACTTCTGCTTTAGATTCGATTACTGAAGAGGAAATTAATAGTACGATAAGAAATATTTCTGATGAAAACAGAATTACAATATTAATTGCTCACCGATTATCAACCATCATGCACGCCGATAAAATTTTCGTATTGGAACAAGGAAAAATTATTGAACAAGGGAAACACGAAGATTTATTGGTTGAAAAAGGATTGTATTATGCGATGTGGCGCCAACAAATTGGAGAAAGAAAATAAAAAAAACCGATTAAAGAAATATTAACAATTATTATAATTTCTTTAATCGGTGTTTCAATTAAATGGAATATTTATTTTACAAAATTCACCGCATTATCTAATACCGCAGCAATTCCGTTTACATTCTTCCCTTTTCCTGAGGCGAAGAACGGTTGTCCGCCTCCATTACCCTCAATGTATTTTCCTAATTCACGGATTACAGTTCCGGCATTTAAACCTTTATTTGCTACTAATTCTTTAGCTATATAACAGTGAATATTGGGTAAACCCTCTTCCAATGAAGCTAAAACTATAAATGAATTGGGTTTTGAAGTCCCAATGGCTTGTGCTAAATCTTTCGTGGCACTCATGGACAAATCAACTTGTTTTACTAAGAAATTAATTCCATTAACATCTTGAAATTCAGAAACTAAACTTGCTGATAATCCGTCAATTTTTTCTTTTACTAATTGCTCAATTTGTTTTTTCAATTTTGCGTTATCGTCTTGTAACGAAGCCACTGATTTTAAAACATCTTGAGGATTTTTCAATACTTCCTTAATTTCCGACAAGGTGCTTTCTTGATTCGTATAGAATGCTTTAACGGCATCACCAGTAATCGCTTCGATACGACGAATTCCAGCGGCTACAGCACCTTCTGAAACAATTTTGAAATGCCAAATATCAGCCGTATTTTTCACGTGAATGCCGCCACATAATTCCTTACTATTTCCAAATTCAATCATTCTTACTGAATCGCCATATTTTTCACCAAATAAAGCCATCGCACCTTTGTCTAATGCTTCTTTAATTGGAATATTTCGATGCTCTACTAATTGCAATTGGGCTTCAATTTGCGCATTAACACTTGCTTCTACTTGATGTAATTCTTCATCAGAAACTTTAGAAAAATGCGAAAAATCGAAACGCAAATAATTCGGATTTACTAACGAACCTTTTTGCTCTACGTGTGTTCCCAAAATCGTTCTCAAAGCCAAATGCATCAAGTGTGTCGCCGAGTGATTTTTAGAAGTTGACACTCTTAAATCGGTATTAACTTTAGCAGTAAAAGTGGCGTTTACATTTTCTGGTAATTGCTTAGCAAAATGTAAAATTAAGTTATTTTCTTTTTTCGTATCGATAATGTCAATCGTTTCATTTGCTGAAACTAAAGTTCCCTTATCTCCCACTTGTCCACCACCTTCTGGATAAAAAGGGGTATTATCTAAAACGATTTGATATAAAATTCCGTCTTTTTTTGAATCTACTTTACGAATTCTGGTAATTCTTGCTTCATTTTCCGTTTGATCATATCCTACGAATGTTTCCACATTTCCAGGAATCAAAACCGACCAATCTTCTGTAGAAACTTCAGAAGCGGCACGAGAACGCGCTTTTTGTTTTTGCAATTCCGTTTCAAAACCAGCCTCATCTAAACTAAATCCTCGTTCTCTAAGAATTAAAGCTGTTAAATCGATTGGAAATCCGAACGTATCATATAATTCAAATGCTTTTTCACCAGAAACTTCTTTTCCTGTTGTAGTTGAAATTACATTATCTAATAATTGAATACCTTGTTCTAACGTTCTTAAAAACGAAGCTTCTTCTTCGCGAATTACATTGGTAACCAATTGTTGTTGCGATTTGATTTCTGGGAAAAATTCTCCCATTTGATTTGCTAAAACTGGCACTAACTCATTTATAAACGGTTCTTTTGTACCTAAAAATGTAAATCCGTAACGAATCGCCCTTCTTAAAATTCTACGAATTACATAACCTGCTCCTGTATTAGATGGTAATTGTCCATCAGCAATTGCAAAAGCTACAGCACGCACGTGATCTACCACCACACGAATAGCTATGTTCGTTTTTTCTTGGGTATTGGATATTGGGTATTTAGTATTGGGCGTGTATTTTAATCCTGTAATTTCTTCTACTTTCGCGATAAGCGGCGTAAACACATCGGTATCGTAATTAGACGTTACATTTTGCATCGCCATACACAATCGCTCAAATCCCATTCCGGTATCTACGTGTTGTGCCGGTAATTTTTCTAAAGAACCATCGGCTTTACGGTTGAATTCCATAAAAACGTTATTCCAAATTTCCACTACTTGCGGATGGTCGGCATTGACCAAACTTCTTCCAGATACTTCATTTCTTTCAGCATCTGAACGCAAATCGATGTGGATTTCAGAACATGGACCACACGGACCTTGGTCGCCCATTTCCCAAAAATTATCTTTTTTATTTCCTAATATGATGCGATCTTCAGGTACAAATTGTTTCCAAATATCCCAAGCTTCTTGATCAAAAGGCACATTTTCTTCTGTGCTTCCTTCAAAAACTGAAACGTACAAACGATCTTTATCTAACTTTAAAACATCCGTAAGAAATTCCCAAGCCCATGGTAATGCTTCTTTTTTGAAATAATCGCCAAAAGACCAATTCCCAAGCATTTCGAACATCGTGTGGTGATAGGTATCAAAACCTACATCTTCTAAATCGTTATGTTTACCTGAAACACGTAAACATTTTTGAGTATCCGTAATTCGATTACTTTTTGGTGTGCCATTTCCTAAGAAAAACTCTTTAAACTGAGCCATTCCTGAGTTGTTAAACATCAGTGTTGGATCGTCTTTTAATACAATTGGTGCAGAGGGAACTATGGTGTGTCCTTTGCTTTCAAAAAATTGTAAATAGGCTTTTCTTATATCTTGTGATTTCATTTTTATAATATTGAATCGAATACTTTTATAATTAAAATCTTAAAAATTATTTCAAAATATGAAACAAATTTTAAGTTCTTTCGTATAATAAGTGTTACTTTGTTATAACGTGCACAAAAATAGTAAATTTTAATGAAAACGCTAACAACAAAAAGTTTCTAAAACGTAACTTTTTTACATATGAAGAGAGTAAAATTTTATTACGATGCAGAGAAACTTGCATTTAAGCAAATTGTAACAAAAAATAGCACAAAAATTGCTTATGCATTGCTCTTTTTAGTGTCAAGTACCTTGTTTGGATTTTTAAGTTTTTTTATTTTGAATATGACCAGTTTTTTTGAAACACCAAAATCGAAATTACAAGCTAGGGAATTAGAAATTATGAAACTCAATTATAATTTATTGAACAGAAAAATCGCAGTAATGGAAGAAGGTTTATCGGCTATTGAAGAGCGAGATAACACCATTTACAGAGTATATTTTAATAGTGCACCCATTTCAAACGAAGTAAGAAGAGCAGGATTAGTGGGTAAAAACAATTATAAAGATTTAGAAGACTTTAATAACAGTGATTTGATACTTTCTTCTTCTAAAAAAGTAGATGAAATAATGAAAGCTTTAGCCATACAGTCGGTTTCTTTAGATGAAATTACGAAATTAGCTAAGCAAAAAGCTCTTTTATTGAAGTCTATTCCGGCCATTCAGCCTATAAAAAATGAAGAATTAAAACACATGGCTTCTGGCTTTGGATATAGAAGTGATCCGTTTACTAAAATTAGAAAATTTCACAATGGAATGGATTTTTCAGCTAAATCAGGTACACCGATTTATGCCACAGGCGATGGAATAGTAAAAAAAGCAGACGGAACGGTTTCTGGGTTTGGAAACCATATAGAAATTAATCATGGTTATGGTTACATGACGTTATATGCGCATTTGAGCAAATATAAAGTTAGAGCGGGACAAAAGGTAAAACGGGGCGATATTATTGGTTATGTAGGAAGTACTGGACGAAGCGAAGCACCTCATTTGCATTATGAAGTGCATAAAAACGGTAAAGTGGTAAACCCGTTAAATTTTTATTATGGCAGTATTTCTGCAAAAGAATATGTTTTAATTACTAAATTAGCCAATCAGGAAAATCAATCTCTTGATTAATGTGTCAATTTGACAATAAACAATGAGTCAATTATAAAAAGATAAAATGCAAGTAAACTTACCAGAAAAAAGATATTATGGCATTGGCGAATTAGCGAAAGCGTTTGATGTAAACGCATCATTAATTCGTTTTTGGGATAAAGAATTTGAGGAAATCAATCCTAAAAAAAACGCAAAAGGTGACCGAATGTTTCGTCCAGATGATGTAAAAGTATTGCAAATGATTTACCATTTAGTAAAAGAACGCGGGTTTACTTTGGAAGGGGCCAAAATTCATTTGAAAGAAGGAAAAAAGAAAACCTTGGACAATTTTGAAATCATAAATAAATTGGAAGGCATTAAAAATCAGTTATTAGAAATGAAAAAAGGACTTTGATATAACAAAATGCCTTAAATAATATAGAAAAGTAATTATGAAATCAATAAATAATCTTTATAAAAAAATATTTGTTTTGTCATTTATTTTGGTGCTTTTTGGTAGTTTTCTAAAAATCTATCATTTGGAATTTGCAACTTTATTTTTGATGTTAGGATTATTTTCTACCTTGTGTTACATCGTATTAGGCATCTATCAAATTAATCATTCTGTAAAATTAAAAAATAACGAAAAAGTATTGTGGACCATTGGTTTTATTACTTTTAGCTTTATTACAGGATTATTTTATTATTATAAAGAAAATCAAATCACATAAAAATTAACTTAAATAAAATCAAAAAAACATGAA
>RDXY01000045.1 GCA_004293045.1 Flavobacteriia bacterium
GGTGCTACCGCCACAAATACACCATTGCCAAAAGTTACGGAATTCCATTCATTATCTGCTGCTGATGATTGGCTTGACCAATTAATCCCGTCAGGGCTAGTCATAACTCTATTTCCTGCACCACTAGTCGATACAGCCACAAACAAACCATTTCCATAAGTTATTGAACGCCAACTATTATTTGCTGCAGACGTCTGGCTGGTCCATGTTATTCCATCAGGGCTAGTCATTACTCTATTACCAATACCAGTAGACGATACCGCTACAAATAAACCATTTCCGTAGGTTACGGAACGCCAACTATTATCGGCTGCTGAAGTACGGATCGTCCAGGTAATCCCATCAGGGCTAGTCATTACTCTATTGCCTGTGCCGCTATATGCAACAGCCACAAATAAACCATTTCCATAAGTAACGGAATTCCAATCTTCATTTGCTGCTGAAGTTTGGCTTGTCCAACTACTACCGGCAGGGCATTGTGCCTTTAATTGTGCTGTGCATATAAATAATAACAGACAAAATGTAATAATTTTTTTCATATTTTAATTTTTTTGCCAAATGTAACAAATAAAAAAATAGAAAAAATTATTAAAATTTAATCATCTCATTATTATTTTCGTTTAAATTATTTAAAAAAGTAATGACGTTCTATTTTTTTAAATATTCTTTAATCAAATTACTGAATGTGCTAATACATCCTACTGAGTAAAAAAACTAAATAACATAATTTAAGTAAGGAAATAGCTAAACATTTGAACTTTTTTATATTTCAATTAATCATTGATAGAACAATAACCACCTTACTTAAAACACTTAGAATAAAACAACAAATTCATTAATTTTTGTTAACAAAATAAAATATAATTAAAAAAGAAAATTTTGCAAAATGTTAATAACAATGATTATTACCTTTTGCTTTTTTATACCAATGTTATATATTTCAATCGTTTTCGTAATTATTTTATTTTAAATACTAAAACAAAATAATGTTAATAAAAATGTTAATAACCTATTAAAAACTTATTGCTATTTAAAAAAAACAATCTATATTTGCCTTATAACTTTTAAAAATAAACAAATTATGAAAAAAGTATTACTAACTGCTGCGGCAGTATTATCATTAACTTTTGTTAATGCGCAAGATTTAAAATCTAAAAAAGGAGAAGCTTATTTACCAGTTGCTGGAGATTGGGCTGTTAGTTTTAATGCTGATGGAATTTTCGAATATGCAGGTAATGCATTTAATGGAAATACCAACAATTCTGCTCCTTCTGTAGATTTTGTAACTAATAACGCTTTTGTAGGAAAAAAATTCATCACTGACAAAATGGCTTACAGAGTGGTTGCTAATTTAGGTTTTGGTTCAAGTAATGACAAAAACCCAATTGGCGGAAATACTACATTAGAAAACAAAAACTCTGGTTTTGATTTAACTGCTGGTATAGGTAAAGAATGGAGAAAAGGTTCAACACGTCTTCAAGGATTTTATGGAGCAGATGCATTATTTAATATTAATTCATCTACAAATGAGCAAATAAACACCAATACTACTAATGGATCTTTCCAAAATAGTACTAAAGTAAAATCTGGATTAGGTTTAGGATTAGGGGTTCAAGGCTTTTTAGGAGCTGAATATTTTATCTTCCCTAAATTTGCTATCGGTGCACAATATACGTACAGAGTAGGTTTTGATGTACAAGGAAAATCAGAAACCACAACTAACAATGGTTTAACTACTACTACTGTTGATGGTGGTAAAAGTTCAAATTTTGGATTTGGTAACGTAGGGATTACTTCAATCAATTTAACTTTACATTTCTAAGAATTTAATTACAATACAAAAACCGACTTATTTAATTATAAGTCGGTTTTTTTTTATTTGTAATATTTAGTACTTATTTTAAAGCTGAAAGTATACCTCCCAAAATAGCCAAGACAAATATAAAACCATACAAGGAAACAATAATTAAAGTGAAAATTCCTAAAAATTTATGGTGTGATTTTAAATTTTCTAAACCATCTGTTAATAGTTGTTTGTTTTTTGAATGTAAAGCAATATTTGTTTTAGTAGCGTATTGATACAAATAATACACCGGAAAAAAATAAACAGCTGCAAAAACCACATAAATTATAGAGAATACCGACATTGAAAAAGGTAATTCAGGCATAGTAGTTGCTCCTATACCAATAGCCATAAAAACACTAATCAATACCATTATTCCAATTCCAATAAAACCAATAATAGCCATAAATTTTGACCATTTGGCACTTTCTTGTAAAAATCCAACTGCAGCACTTGTTAGCTGATTTTCGGAATTTTCCGTTTGTTTTTCGTTTTCCATCACAAATTAATTTTCAAATTCTTTTAAAGTTTTGGTAATAATAGTTATACAATCTACTAATTGCGCTTCTGACATTACTAATGGTGGCGCAAAACGTATAATATTACCATGCGTTGGCTTAGCTAATAAGCCATTTTCAGCTAGTTTCATACAAATATTCCAAGCTGTATCGCTTTCTTCTGTGTCATTAATAACAATTGCATTTAACAAACCTTTTCCGCGAACTAATTTGGCAATAGTAGAAGTTTGAATGTATTTGTTTAATTCTTCTCTAAATATTTTTCCCAATTTACGGGCGTTTTGAGCTAAATTTTCCTCTGAAACTACCTCTAAAGCAGCCATTGCCACTACAGCAGCCACAGGATTACCTCCGAAAGTAGAACCGTGTTGTCCAGGCTTTATCACATTCATTATTTCATTATTTGCCAAAACAGCCGAAACAGGATATGCCCCTCCAGAAAGTGCTTTACCTAAAATTAATATATCAGGTTGTGCATATGTATTTTGTTTTTCACAAGCTTTTTCACAAGTACAGTTTCCACAAACGGCTAATAAAGAACCTGTTCTTGCTATGCCCGTTTGAACTTCATCTGCAATGAATAAAACATTATATTTGACACATAAGGCTTTTGCTTGGGTAATGTAATCTTCAGATGGCACATATACTCCTGCTTCACCTTGAATTGGTTCTACTAAAAAGCCTGCAATATTTGGCGAAGATGATATTGCTTTTTCTAAAGCTTCAATATCGTCATAAGGTATCTTAATAAACCCATCTGTAAAAGGCCCGAAATTTTTTCGTGCGTTTTCATCGTTCGAAAATGAAATTATAGTAGTAGTTCTTCCATGGAAATTGTTTTCACAAACAATAATTTGCGCTTGTTTTTCTGTAACGCCTTTTTTTTCATAAGCCCATTTTCTGCATATTTTTAATGCAGTTTCTACTGCTTCAGCACCAGTATTCATAGGTAAAACCTTATCAAAACCAAAATAGCTGGTTACAAATTTTTCATATACCCCAAGTTTATCGTTATAAAACGCTCTGGATGTTAAGGTAAGTGTTTGTGCTTGAGACACCATAGCATCCACAATTTTTGGATGACAATGACCTTGATTTACTGCAGAATAAGCAGATAAAAAATCGTAATATTTTTTTCCTTCAACATCCCAAACAAAAACCCCTTCTCCTCTATTTAATACTACAGGTAATGGATGATAATTATGAGCGCCGTGTTGGTCTTCCATAGCAATAATGTCTGCTGGATTCATTTTTTCTAAAATTGACATGATTTATTTTTATTGATTGTCAAATCGCAATTCCTACTTATTGGAGAGAAATCATCCATAATGTGTAAAATTACAAAATATAAATTCCAAATTCCAAAATATAAATTTCAAATTCCAAAAAGAGAAATTAAGTTTGGAATTTGGGTCTTGGTATTTGGAATTTCTAACCGTTATATAACTCTAACAACTTGGTGACTGTATTCCAATTTCTTATGGTAGCCACCACGTTTAATTTTTTTTCAATGTATTTCTGGTCTAAATTGGTTTTTCCAGCACCAATGGCATATTTAATATAAATTCTCGTAGTATCAATAGCTGCTTCGTCTGGTTTAAAATTGCTTATTTTCAATTCGTTAATAGCTGAAGGTGTTAATTCTTTAGAAATAAAAGCCACATATAATTTTTTACTATCGCATGCTTTTTCTTTCAAAAACGAATTATTCTTAAAGCACAATTCTAAATCAGATTTAGAAACCATAATAACAGGAACATCATAGCCAAATACTTTTGCAATTTCTTGTTTGATTTTAAAACCAATACTTGCAGCATTTTCTTCTTCCGATTCCAAAAAAACATTACCCGACTGAATGTACGTTTCTACATTTTGAAACCCCATATTTTCAAGCATTTTTTTTAAGGCATCCATTTTAATCATGTTATGTCCAGAGACGTTAATACCACGTAAAAGTGCCAAATATTTTGTCATTACTTTAAAATTTTGTTATAAAAGTAAAATAATTTATCTAATCCGCATAACAATTCTTATTTTTGCGTCATGGGAAAAAAGAGAACAGAAAGAATCGTATTTGAAAACGTACAAATCCTTGATGCAGGTGCAAAAGGGGTATCCGTGGCAAAAGCACCAGATGGTAAAGTAATTTTTATTCCGAATGTGGTACCCGGAGATGTGGCCGACATTCAAACTATGAAAAAACGAAAAGCATTTTACGAGGGCAAAGCCATAAAAATTCATGAATTTTCAGAACACAGAACAGAACCTATTTGTGAACATTTTGGGGTTTGTGGAGGTTGTAAATGGCAAAATATGAAGTACAGCCAACAATTACACTACAAACACAACGAAGTATATAATAATTTGAAACGCATTGGAAAAATTGAAATGCCCGAATTTGAACCCATTTTAGGTTCGGAAAAACAATTTTTCTACAGAAATAAAATGGAATTTGGATTTTCTTCTACCCGTTGGATGACACCTGAAGAAGTGGCCTCTGGAGCAGAATTAGATAATAAAAATGCCGTAGGATTTCATATTCCAAGAATGTGGGATAAAATTTTAGACATCACAACATGTCATTTACAGGAAGATCCTTCAAACGATATAAGAAATGAAATTCGTCGATTTGCGAATGAAAACAACTTGTCATTTTATAACCCTAGAACCAACGAAGGCTTACTGAGAACCTTAATGATTCGTACCGCGTCAACAGGTGAATTGATGATATTAATTCAGTTTTTTGAAAAAAATAAATCGCAAATTGAATTAATGATGCATTTTTTAGCCGAACGTTTTCCTGAAACGACATCCTTACAATATGTTATCAATCAGAAAATGAATGATACCATTTATGATCAAGACATTATTACTTTTAAAGGTAGAAATTACATTTTAGAAGAAATGGAAGGGCTTCATTTTAGCATTAATGCCAAATCGTTCTACCAAACCAATTCTCAACAAGCATATGAATTATATGCCATTACACGAGATTTTGCTGGATTAACCGGCGAAGAATTAGTGTACGATTTATATACGGGAACAGGTACAATTGCGCAATTTGTTTCGAAAAAAGCAAAAAAAGTAATTGGTGTTGAAGCCGTTCCTGAAGCAATTGCTGATGCAAAAGAAAATGCCAACAGAAATAACATTACCAATTGCGAATTTTTTGTAGGGGATATGAAAAATGTGTTTAATGATGATTTCATCAACACACACGGACATCCAGATGTAGTAATTACGGATCCACCAAGAGACGGAATGCATAAAGACGTTGTTGCACAATTAATTAAAATAGGTGCCAAAAAAATTGTGTATGTAAGTTGTAATTCGGCAACACAAGCACGAGATTTGGCTTTGTTAGATGAAATGTATAAAGTTACACGAATACGACCAGTAGATATGTTTCCGCAAACGCATCATGTTGAAAATGTAGTGCTTTTAGAAAAAAGATAAAGCCCCCTAACCCCCAAAGTGGGAACAGATATTATGAAAAAAATAATTTTAATATTACTAGCTAGTTTTTTCTTTTCGGGTTGCGAAAAAGATGATATTTGCGATGCTAATACCCCAACAACGCCTAAAGTTGTGCTAGAATTTTACGATGTTGCCAATACAACAACGCTTAAAAACGTAACCAATTTGGGTATAATTGCTCCCGGATTTACAAATGGATTTGGATTTACGGCAACAAGCAAAATAAAAGTGCCATTAAAAACGTTCCAAGACACCTCTATTTTACATTTCATTCAAAATGGAAGTATGGATCCAGCAACAGACGATAATTTAGACGAAATTACATTTAATTACAGTAGAAAAACAGTTTTTGTTTCCCGTGCCTGTGGCTACAAAACGTTGTTTACGTTAAATACAACTAACCCAATTACAATAACTCCAGATTCAAATAATTGGATTCAAAGCGTTATTGTTTCTCAACCAAATATTGAAAACGAAGATGAAACACATATTAAAATATATTTTTAGTCTTATTTTTATGCTGCTGTTTTCAGAAAATGGAACTGCTCAAGAAAAAGATACTTTAAAAATTCCTCAACGTTATGGATTACGATTGGGAATTGACGCACATCGTTTAACAAAATCTTTATACAACGACAACTATAAAGGCTTAGAATTAGTTGGAGATTATAGAATTACTAAGAAATTTTATGCCGCAGGAGAATTAGGAAATGAAGAAAAAACTACAGCAGACGACAACTTGAATTATACAACAAAAGGTAGTTATTTCAAAGTAGGTTTTGATTATAATGCTTATGAAAACTGGCTAGATATGGAAAATATGATTTTTATTGGAATGCGGGCAGGTGTAGGAAGTTTTAATCATAAATTAAACCGTTTTACTATTTATCAACCTGGAAATTATTACGGTGTTACTACCAATACATCTGATCAAGAATTCAACGGACTTTCTGCAAGTTGGTTAGAAGTCGTAAGTGGTTTAAAAGCGGAAGTTTTAAATAATGTATATGTTGGATTTTCCTTACGGTTAAATTATTTAATGTCTAATAATGAACCGGAAGGCTTTGCTAATTTATACATTCCTGGTTTTAATAAAACTTACGAAAACAGTAAATTTGGCGCTGGAATTAATTATTCTATAAGCTATTTTATACCTTTTTACAAAAGTAAAGGAAAAGTAAATAATTAAAAATTTCCAAAATCCAAAATCTAAAATTCCAAAACCCAAATTCCTAATATATAAAAATCTGGAATTTGGAAGTTTAATTATTGGAATTTAACTATTTTATCTCTTTCACACCTTTATTAAAAAGCCATTTCATAAATAATTTTTCCCCCTCACTGGTTTTTACTACTTGAAATTTTGGTGCTAAAATAGTAGCTACTACAAACGCTGCTAATGGAATTTGCCAACTCGTAAAACCAGTATACGAAGCAACAATAAAACGGAATGCTATGAACAGAATTAAAAATCCTAACATATTAAAAACTAAAGATTTTGTTTGTTTAGACATGATATTATTTTTTAAAATTTATAACTAATTACGCATTTATCTGAAATTTAGTTCGTTTACTGCCTGCATACATTTCATATTTCACGAAACGTGCTTCCAACTTTCCATTGAATAATTTTATTTTTCTACTCGGACGTAATCCAAAAAATTTTAATGCTTCCAAATTCGCAGTAATAAACCAAGCATTTGTTCCTGGATAATTTTGCTTCATGGTGTCACCGATTTCTCTGTAAAAACGTTCCATTTCTATATTTAAACGTTCCCCATAAGGTGGATTAAATACTACATGCAAAGGCCCTTCTACCTCTTTCTCAGATTGAAAGAAATCAGCTTGTTTGATAGTTACATAATCATCTAAATTGGCGTTTTTTATATTGTCTTTCGCTTTTTCAACTGCACTTGGCGCTTTATCACATCCAACAATGGTATAATGAAATTCTCTTGTTTTTTTTAATAATGATTCTAAAACTTTATCAAATAATTCCGAATCCCAGTCTTGCCATCTTTCGAAAGCAAATTCTTTTCTATTAATATTTGCCGGAATATTACATGCAATCATCGCTGCTTCGGCCACAATCGTTCCACTTCCACACATAGGATCTAAAAAATGGGCGTTTCCATCCCAACCAGATAAAATTAACATTCCAGCCGCTAAAACTTCATTAATTGGTGCAATATTTGTGGCTGTTTTATACCCTCGTTGATGTAATGAAACACCAGAAGTATCTAATGAAAGTGTACAATAATCTCTATCAATATGAATATGAATTCGTAAATCTGGGAAATCTTTATCAATACTTGGACGCGCTCCAGTATTTGTTTTAAATTGATCTACAATGGCATCTTTGACTTTTTGCGCCACAAACTGACTGTGTGTAAACTGCTCAGAATACAAAGTTGTTTCTACCACAAATGACTGTTGTACTTTTAAATAATCCGACCAATCCACTTTTTGAATGCCCTCATACAACGTTTGTTCATTATAAGCTTTAAATGTATGTATAGGTTTTAGTATTTTTAATGCCGTCCGTAACGCCAAGTTTGCTTTGTACATAAAGCCTTTATCGCCATGAAAACTGACACTTCTTGTACCTTTCACAACATTTTGTGCTCCTAATTGAAACAACTCTTTTTCCAGAATTTCTTCAAAACCAAAAAAAGTTTTGGCTACCATTTTAAAATTTTCCATAGACCTCTTTCCCTCAGAGAGAATTTAATTAGTAATTATTTACAAAAATACATTAAATTTGTTGATTCATAATTTCGAAACAGATAAATGTCAAATTCTACAGCAAAAAATTCAGAAAATTGGTTCAGCACTTGGTTCGATTCGCCTTATTATCACATTCTGTATAAAAACAGAAATGAAGAAGAAGCACAAGGTTTTATGGACAATATTACACATTATCTGAATATGCCCGAAAACGGAACTATATTAGACTTAGCTTGTGGAAAAGGCAGACATTCCATCTATTTAAATAAATTGGGATATCGTGTAACTGGTGTCGATTTATCGGAAAACAGTATTAGAATTGCTAGTAAATCTTCAAATGAAACATTGCAATTTATAACGCACGATATGCGTGAACCAAGAAACGAAACTTATGATGCCGTTTTTAATTTATTTACAAGTTTTGGGTATTTTGACGCATATGAAGACAACATCAAAACCTTAAAAGCTATTAAAGAAAGCATTAACGAGTATGGATTTGGAGTAATTGATTTTTTTAATTCCGATTTTATTATAGAAAATTTAGTAGCCGAAGAGACCAAAGAAATTGATGGCATTACTTTTAATATCAAGCGTTTTGTTGAAAACAAGAAAATAATTAAAGAAATTAGATTTGAAGACAAAGGAGAATCTTTTTACTTTACTGAAAAAGTTTCTGCTTTCACGTTAACAGATTTTGAGGCAATGATGGAAGAAGCAGGCATTTACTTATTAGATATTTTTGGAGATTATAAATTAAGAAAGTTTTACAAAACACAATCAGAACGTTTAATTATGATTTTTAAATAATGACCTACACTATTTACCTTTTTCCATTATTATCTGTTATCTTAGGATATATATTTGCCCTGTTTTTTGCTCCAAAAAGCAAAAATAATTTAAAATTGTTATTAGCGTTTAGTGGAGCATTTTTATTGTCATTGACCGTTATGCATTTACTTCCAGAAGTATATCACAGCGAAGAAATAGTTTCTGAAGCTGGTCATGAAGGTCATTTTCATTCTAAAATTGGAATTTTTATTATGATCGGAATTGTGTTCCAAATCATTTTAGAATACTTTTCAAAAGGTGCCGAACATGGTCATGTACATGGGCATCAAAGAATTTCTCACATCCCGTGGTTGTTATTTTTTAGTTTGTGTTTACACGCCCTTTTAGAAGGATTACCAATCAACAAACATCCACATTTGGCCTACGGAATTGCCATTCATCACTTTCCAATTGCTATTATATTAACCACGTTTTTCAAAAACGCACAATTAAATTCTAAAGCTATTTTGTTTTTCATGATTACTTTTGCTTTTATGACCCCAATTGGGACGTTTTTAGCAGATAATTTGAGTTTTATTACGAATTATTCCTCGCAATTATCTGGAATTGTAATTGGAATTTTATTTCATATTTCCTCAACTATTATTTTTGAAAGTAGCGAAGGACATAAATTTAATTTAGCTAAATTAATCGTAATTGCTTTAGGTATATTTTTGGCTAGTTTTATGTAATTTATAAGATATTTGTAATTTACTTATTCTTTTCTTCAATCCAACGACTCATAAATTCAGTGCTTCTCATCGTATGATATTGCAACATCTGACCAATAAAATTAGCTCTTCTATGGGAATCCAAATTAGTTTGAAGATCATTTAATACATCAAAAAAATTAGATTTATAAAGGGAAAACATGAACTTCTGATGGATGATTTTGTATCCATTTTCCACAGCCTGTTCCCAAACTTCTTGATTCGAATATAGCAAAACCGCTTTTGAAATAAAATCAGAATACGCGTTCTCGACAAATCCGTTCCATGGCAAAGTATCGCACATCGCTTCTGCTCCCATAGAAGTCGTTACAGAGGGTGTTCCGTATTCCATACACTCCAATAATTTTCCTTTTATGCCAGCTCCAAAACGAATAGGCGCTAATAATACTTTAGCAGAACGAATAACATCTTCTGCGCTTTTAGCTCTACCATGAATAAAAAACCGGTCTTTTGGATGGTGTAATTGATGTGCTTTTTGAGTTGGATATGCACCATAAATGTTTAATTTCGCATCTGGAAGCAACTCTTTTAGCTTAGGCCAAATATCATTTTTTAAAACTAATACCGAATCCCAATTGGGCTCGTGATAAAAATTTCCAATAAATACAAAGTCGGTTTTAGCATGAAAATCTGATTTTTTAAAAGTTAAATGTTCTATACAAATAGGTAAATAAAACAAAAGAACTTTTGGAACTTGAAAAACTGTTTGCAACAAATGCATCTCATAGTCCGAAACCATAAGCGATAAATCACATCTAAAAATAGAGGCAATTTCACGTTTGGTAACATCATAATTAAAATCTAAAGTTTCAAACGAAGTATTTTTTTTAATAGCTTCATGCCTTGCTTTACGCAAACAATGCAAATCTTCCGTATCTAATATTTTAATTGCATTTGGTAATATCTTTGATATGCGCCAACCAAATTGTTCTTCTAGCATAAATCGATCAAATAAAACCAAATTTGGATTAATTATTTGCAAGTAATCATCAAAAGAACTATCATTAAGCTGAATAAAATGAGTTGTAATTCCTAAATCAGCTAGATCAAAAGAAAATTCACTATCAATAGCAGTAGAAGCATATTCAATACTATAATTTTGAGATAAAAAGTATCGAATTAGTTGAAGCATTCTACTTCCCGCTGCAGAAGAATTAGGTTCTACCCAAACTGAACTTATTATAAGTAATTTATTCATGTTCAAATATAGAAAATGTTTTTTGTAATTCGATTCAGGCGGATTGTTTTGTTTTGTTTTTGGTGTTATTTAATAAAAAGAAGGCACTACCCTTTGTATTGCTTTGGT
>RDXY01000046.1 GCA_004293045.1 Flavobacteriia bacterium
TACAAATTATAAATAAAGTAGAAAAATATTATTTTTAATTAACATCAAATATTTAACCGCAAAGTACACAAAGTTTTTCGCAAAGCACGCAAAGAAAATCTGAGTTAAATCATAAAATGAATAATTCGTCAAATCTGCGTACCTATTCAAACAAAAAAGCCTGTAAGAAATTCCTACAGGCTTAATATATAGTTAAAAAGGGTTTATGATAAAACCGCTTTTAAGTCGCCATTCATAGCTCGTACCGCTTCTGCTGATTTTGCAAAAGTAGCTTTTTCTGCGTCGTTTAATTTTACATCAACAATTTCTTGTACACCGTTTTTACCAATAATACAAGGTACACCTAAACAAATATCTGATTGTCCGTACTCGCCTTCTAATAAAACAGAACAAGCAATCATTTTGTTTTGGTTATTTAAGATAGAATCTACTAAATAAGCCACAGAAGCTCCTGGAGCATACCAAGCTGAAGTACCTAATAAACCTGTTAATGTAGCACCACCTACCATAGTATCCGCCGCTACTTTATCCAATGCTTCTTGAGATAAATAATTAGAAACTGGCGCTCCATTGTAAGAAGCCAAACGTGTTAAAGGAATCATGGTAGTATCACCATGACCACCAATAACCATACCTTGTACGTCGTTTGCTGGTTTGTTTAATGCTTTTGATAAATAATATTTAAAACGAGAGCTATCTAAAGCACCACCCATTCCAATAATTCTGTTTTTTGGTAAACCCGTAGCTTTTAACGTTAAATACGTCATGGTATCCATAGGATTAGACACTACTACGATAATGGTATTAGGAGAAAATTTTAAAATGTTTTCTGCTACAGATTTTACAATTCCAGCGTTGATACCAATTAACTCTTCACGAGTCATCCCTGGTTTTCTTGGAATTCCAGAAGTAATTACTACTACATCTGAATTAGCTGTTTTAGAATAATCATTGGTTACTCCTGATACTTGCGTATTAAATCCTGTAGTTGTAGCACATTGCATAATGTCCATTGCTTTTCCTTCAGCAAATCCTTCTTTAATGTCTAATAAAACTACTTCACTTGCAATTCCTCTGTAAGAAATTACGTCAGCACATGATGCACCTACGTTTCCTGCCCCTACTATTGTTACTTTCATTGTATAAATTATATTGAGTTGTTATTTTTTTACAAAAATATTGATAATGAAACAATTTTACGTTATTTCACGATTATTTTTTTTATGATTTGTTTATCATTTGTGCTAATTTTAACAAAATACATTCCTGCTTGAAAAGAAATAGGAAGTATTTGATCTTCAGCTGCTGTTTTTTCAAAAACTTTTGCCCCAAAAACTGAGAAAATTTCCACTTTGGAAAGATTCGTAATACCCGAAACGAAAATATGTTCTGTGGCTGGATTTGGATATACTTTTACATCCGTTGTTTCAAAACTTTTAGAAGCTAAAGCCGCAAACCAAGGTTGTCCGTATTGCGAACCAAAAATATAATTCGCCAATAACGGATAATCTATAAATGGGTTTCTGTTGTGTTGCCAAGTTTGAATGTAATTGTTTCTATTCATTTCAAAATCGTCTCTAGGATCTGAAAGATTCCAAGCTAATAAAGTAGCTAAATCACCTATGTTTCCAGAAGGATTTGTGCCATTATATTCACTTGGATCTCCATTTACCACGTTTAGACCCGTAAATCGAACCGCCATATAAAAACAAGCTCTGGCCACATCACCACGCCAGGAACCTTGTGAACCTGTAGCTCCGGCATATACAGTTGCCGAATTTACATTTCCATAATTTTTATTATTTCTTGATGAATTTTCTTGCCCGTTAACCGCTCTAATATGATGTGCATCTGAAACACCATCTACAGTTGCTGCGGCACTCGTTGTAGTCCAAACTCCAATTCCATCTGCAGTATCAATATTTGCCACTTCGAAACCACCTCTCGATTGGCAAAAAATATGTTCTCTATTCCATTTACCTACAATACTCGAAGTCTGTTGTTGGTCTATTTTAGACATAGGTTGCTCTAAATAAATTTCCCAAATTTGTCCACTGTTTAAAGGATTTTGATCGGAAGTTTTTAGTATTTCCCAAATATCTGCATAACTATGTAATCGAACCTCTGAAGGATTGGCAATTATATTTTGAACCGCTTGTTTTAATGCCACTCCGGACAACCCTTCTAATGAAGCATAATAACCTGCAGGAGCGGTACTTGAAACCGTGTTGTAGGTTGGCGCTAAAGGCGTTCCAAAATTTAGTACTTGAAAATCCGTATCTGCCACGCGTCTAACAATCGAATTGTTACTTGAAACCACATTTACAGGTAAACCAGAAGTAAAAAGGACAAATTCTTCATCGCCTTCTTCTAAAGTATCATCTAGTAAGGTAATGGTTTTTGTAGCAGAAGATGCACCCGAAGGAATAGTTACGACATTAGTCGTATCAAAAGTATAATCAGCTGAATTGAAATTTCCATTGTTTAAAGAAATGGAAAAAGTTGTAGTTGCTGAAACTGGTGTGTCAGTGGTGAAAGTTAGAGTAACGGATTGCCCTTCTGTGTAATTTGCAGCATTTAAGGTAGTAGTCATATAATTTAAAGCAATCCCACTTCCATCATTATTCATTCCGGGTGTAGGTAATTTTACTTCATACGTTCCATCAACCTTTCTTTGAATCGAATGATTTGCCGCATTGGAAGTAGCATTTTCATTCACACAAACTGTTAGGTTTAAAATTGCCATCAATGCCGTTGGTTGTGTACTGGCATTATTTGAATACGCAATGGCATGAACCAAACCGGTTGACGTGGCTGTCGTATTTAATGGAAAATCAGAACCATTTGCTTGATACAAAGCTATAGCATCTGGTCCGTTTTGCAGCGTAGCATCCAACATAGACAAGGCAGGTGTAGGAGAAAGCAATACATTGCCCACCAAAAAATTTCCGTTAATATCTGTAGAATATCCATCTAAATCAATAGCGTTATAACTTAACGTTCCAGCATATGGACTAGTACTCGAGGCATTAAAAAAAACTAAAACATAACCATTTAATGAAAAATTAGCAGTATCAGATTTTAATTCAATAAATTCTTTTTGATCAGTGGAAGGGGTATCAGGGTCTATTTCATTAATTACGACTTGAGAAAAAGTAATATTGGAAATCAGAAGTAATAAAAATAATTTTATTTTCATTTTTTTTCAGTTGAAAAGTTAGACAAAATTACTGATAATTAAACTATTTTCTTAGAATTATATCTATTTTTTTAGTAATATTGACTACTTTAAAGAAAAAATGACAAAAATTAGAATCGTATTTTTTATTTTATTTGCGCTACAATCCTACTCTCAAAATAAGATTACTATAGCGGCAAAACTACTTGAAAACGGAAAGAAAATTACCGTTTTTGAGGAAATTACGATTAAAAACACTTTCACTACAGCGCTTAACGAAATTACCTTAAACGATTGGAATCATGCTTTTTCAAGTAAAAATTCTGCATTAGCCAAAAAGTTTTCAGATGAATTCAATAGAAGTTATCACTTATCAAGCCAAATAGATCGTGGCGGAACCAATATAATTGCGATTACTAATGCGAATAAAAAATCGTTATTGTATTACAGAAAACCAAATCAAATTGATATTGTTATCATTCCTCTCGAAAAACCATTAGCTACCGGAGAATCTACTAAAATTAATATAAATTACGAAATAACATTGCCTAATTCTAAATTCACAAAATTTGGCTATTCTGAAAACAAACTATATTTACGAAATTGTTTTTTAACGCTTTCTAGATTTCATTCCGAACCTCAAAGTGAAGAAAATAGTGATGATTTAACCACTGAAATTACTTCATATGAAATTGAATTCCAACACAATAACTTCTTTATAAATTCTGATTTAGAAGTTGAAAAGCTTTATGATACTACTTCGAAATTAACTGGAAGTTCTCGAACCAATTTTGTAATTGTGTTAGAGAAGAAAAACAGCTACGAAACTTTTAAAAACAGAGAAACAACAATTATCAGTAATCTAAAATCTGTCGATTTAAGTGCTAACCAAAGAATGCAAATAATTGATAAAATTTCCAAATATGTTGAAGAAAATTTAGGCAAATCGGAACAAGAAAAAATAATGGTTTCACAAGAAGATTATGATAGAGAAGCGTTTTATGGCTTAAATGAATTGCCCTCTTTTATTTCTCCATTTAATGATGATTTTATATTTGAACTAAAATTTTTGAAAACGTTTTTGAATAATTATTTAATGGCTAATTTGAAAATTAATTTCAGAAAAGACCATTGGATTTTGGAAGGCATTCAACATTATTATTTAAAAAAATATATAGATACTAATTATCCAGAAAGTAAAGCTTTTGGAAAACTAGCTCGAATTAAAATACTAAAAAACTATAAGATAATTAGCATGAATTTTACCGAACAATTCATTTATAATTATTTATTAATGGCTCGAAAAAATATTGATCAAGCCGTTGGAACGGATAAAAATACCCAAATAAAATTCAATGAAAGAATAGCAGGAAAGTTTAAATCTGGACTTTTACTTCATTATTTGAATGCGTATTTAGGAGAAAATTATGTGGAAAATTCAATTAAACAATATATAGAATTAAACAAATACAAATATACTGATAGTCAAAATTTTAAATCCATTTTAGAAAACAATTCAAAACAAGATTTAAATTGGTTTTTTAAGGAGTTAATTTATTCCAGAAATAAAATTGATTATAAAATTATGCACGCCAAAAAAACAAATGATTCGATAGCTGTAACGATTAAAAATGTAGGTGAGGCCAAAGTGCCAATTTCTATTTCAGGATATCATAAAAATAAATTAGTTAGTAAAAATTGGATAGAAAACCATTCCAATATTTTTAAATTTTCAATAAAAAATGATAGCATTACTAAATTAATTTTAAACGATACCTATGAAATTCCAGAACTAAATAACAATAACAATTCGTACAAATTAAAAAATCGCTTTTTAGGACATAGAAAAATTAGATTTACCTTTTTTAAAGACATTGAAAATCCAAAATACAACCAAGTGTTTTTTGTACCCACAACCGAATACAACTTATATGACGGCTTGTTATTAGGTATGAAATTTAATAACAAATCAATACTTGACAAACCATTTACTTACGACTTAACACCAAATTATTCTTCAAAAACAGGAACACTTGCTGGAAGTGCCGGATTTAGCTTCAACAAACTAAACCGAAACAGCAATCCATTTAGTACGCGATATGCTATTTCAGGAACCCGTTTACACTATGCTCCAGATGCTTTTTATACTAAAATTACGCCAAGTATAAATTTTAGATTTAGACAGCCAAATTTTAGAAAAAATGAAGGTGAAGGATTTTTAATACGACAGGTGTATGTAAACAGAGAAAAATCAAATATAGTTTCCACTAAAAATTCCGAAAACTATTCTGTATTTAATTTACGATATGGGTATGCTAATAGCGAATTAATAGAACAATTTTCATATGGAACAGATTTCCAACTTTCAAATCGTTTTGGAAAAATATCAGGACAAGTTCAATATCGGAAACTTTTTGAGAACAACCGATTCATTAATTTAAGGGCTTTTGCAGGATTTTTCACTCATAATGATACTCAAAATAATTTCTTTAGTTTTGGTATAGATCGCCCTTCAGATTATTTGTTTGATTATGCGTTAATTGGCAGAAGCGAAAGTAAAGGCTTGTTTAGTCGGCAGTTTGTAAATGCAGAAGGCGCTTTCAAATCTAAATTTGACACTCGTTTTGCCAACCAATATATTCTTACCGCAAATACTAGTTTCACGATTTGGGATTGGATAGAAATATATGGCGATGTTGGAACGTTTAAAAACGAAGGAAACAAACCGCAATATATTTACGATAGTGGGATTCGCTTAAATTTTGTACAAGATTATTTCGAATTGTATTTACCCCTATATTCTTCAAATGGCTTTGAACTAAACGATAAAAATTATGGCGAAAGAATTCGATTCATCATTACTTTAAGCCCAAAAACATTAACCTCTTTATTTACAAGAAGATGGTTTTAAATATATTTTAATTTTATACAATATTCCGTTTCTGAATTTGTAATTTTTATGCATTATTCGTAAATAATACTTAATATTACGAAATATTACTACGTTTTTTACAACCAAACATCAATATTTTTATTCATTATTCATAAAAATAAACCATACGTACTAACATTTCGTTTTTTTGTTTAAATTTGTAACATAGCAATGTAGAATTATGAGCAAAACTAAAACGGCAGAAACATTATCTTTCGAAGATTTCAAAAAAGAAGTTTTACACGATTTTAAAATCGCTTCAATTAGTCGCGAGTGTAGTCTTTTGGGACGTAAAGAAGTCCTTACCGGAAAAGCAAAATTTGGTATTTTTGGCGATGGTAAAGAAGTGCCTCAATTGGCTTTAGCAAAAGCATTTCAAAATGGTGATTTTCGTTCAGGATATTACCGCGACCAAACCTTTATGATGGCTATTGGCGAATTGTCCATCGTGCAGTTTTTCGCTGGCTTATACGGGCATGCCGATATTAATTTTGATCCAATGAGTGCAGGTCGCCAAATGGGTGGCCATTTTGCTACACATTCGTTAGACGAAAACGGAAATTGGAAAAACTTAACCCAACAAAAAAATTCAAGTGCCGACATCTCTCCTACTGCTGGGCAAATGCCACGTTTATTAGGTTTGGCGCAAGCTTCAAAAATATACAGAAATGTAACTGAAATTCCTGCTGAAAATAATTTTTCAGTACAAGGAAACGAAGTGGCTTGGGGAACAATTGGAAATGCCTCAACCTCAGAAGGGTTGTTTTTTGAAACCATAAATGCTGCTGGGGTTTTACAAGTCCCAATGGTAATGAGTGTTTGGGATGACGAATATGGAATTTCTGTCCATGCCAAATATCAAACAACAAAAGAAAACATATCCGAAATATTAAAAGGATTACAACGTGAGGAAGCAAACAACGGGTACGAAATTTTCCGTGTAAAAGGTTGGGATTATCCCGCATTGGTTGACACCTATCAAAAAGCTTCTGAAGTTGCTAGAACTGAACACGTGCCTGTTTTAATTCACGTAAACGAATTAACACAACCACAAGGCCATTCGACTTCCGGTTCACACGAACGATACAAAAACGCGGATCGATTGGCTTGGGAAGCAGAATTTGACTGTGTGGCGCAAATGAAAAAATGGATGATGGCTAACCATTTGGCTTCAGCCGAAGAATTAGAAGAAATCGAATCAGCATCAAAAAAAGAAGTTTTAGAAGGTAAAAAAGAAGCTTGGACGAATTATTTATCTGCTATAAAAGAAGATCAAGCGGCTACAGTTGCCATTTTAAATCAAGTCGCACAAAACTCTGAAAATAAAGTTTTTATTGAAAAATACGCAAAGGATATCGCTGCGATAAAAGAACCAATTAGAAAAGATTTATTAGTAGTGGCTAGAAAAGTGTTAAGAATGCTTTCTGGGGCTGACAGAGCTATTTTAGCTACTTGGATTTCTAATTTCATAGCAAGAATTCAACCCAAATACAGTTCACATTTACATTCAGAATCGAAACAAAATAGTGCTTCCACTTCTGAAGTTAAACCTATTTATGATGAAACTGCCGAAGAAGTAGATGCGCGTTTGGTGTTAAGAGACAACTTCGATAAAATTTTCGCAACCTATCCAGAAACTTTGGTTTTTGGTGAAGATGCAGGAAATATTGGTGATGTAAATCAAGGTTTGGAAGGCATGCAAGAAAAATATGGCGAAATGCGTGTTTCAGATGCAGGAATTCGTGAAGCCACCATTTTAGGTCAAGGTATCGGAATGGCAATGCGGGGGTTACGACCGATTGCTGAAATTCAGTATTTAGACTATTTGTTATACGCCATTCAGATTATGAGTGACGATTTGGCTACGCTTCAATATAGAACACATGGTCGTCAAAAAGCACCTTTAATTATTAGAACTCGTGGACACCGTTTGGAAGGTATTTGGCATTCAGGTTCGCCAATGGGTATGATTATTAATGCCATTCGTGGAATTCACGTATTAGTACCAAGAAATATGACCAAAGCAGCTGGATTTTATAATACCTTATTAAAAACAGATGAACCTGCTTTAGTAATTGAATGTTTAAATGGTTATCGTTTAAAAGAGAAAATGCCCACCAACTTAGGAGAATTTCAAACGCCAATTGGTGTGGTAGAAACCATCAAAGAAGGAAAAGATATTACGTTAGTTTCTTACGGTTCTACTTTAAGAATTGTAGAACAAGCCGCCAAAGAATTATTAGAAAACGGAATTGATGCGGAAATTATTGACATTCAAAGTTTATTACCTTTTGATATTTCGCACGATATAGTAAAATCAGTAGCGAAAACCAATCGTTTATTGGTGATTGACGAAGACGTACCTGGAGGAGCAAGTGCATTCATTTTACAAGAAATTATTGAAAATCAAAATGCGTATAAACATTTAGATAGTGCACCACAAACCTTAACTGCTAAGGCACACCGCCCAAGTTACGGAACGGATGGGGATTATTTTTCTAAACCAAGTGCCGAAGACATTTTTGAAAAAGTGTACGACATAATGCATGAAGCAAATCCAAACAAGTTTCCGAAATTGTATTAATTATAATAAAAATAAACAAGCTTCAATTCCCTTATATTCCTTATATGGTAAAACATAAACCATATAAGGAATATAAGAAAATCTAAGTTTTAAATCACCCCAAATGGCAAACACCTATATCGCATACCATTTTACAATTCAACCCGCAGAACTGGGTTCGCAAATATTAATTGCACAATTAGAAGAAACCGCTTTTGAAAGCTTTGAAGAAACCGAAGAAGGTGTTTCGGCTTATGTGCAAAAAGACGTTTGGACTGAAAATATTTTAAACGATATTGAACTTCTTTCTAATGAAAATTTCAAAATCTCCTATTCGACAAACGAAATTGAACCCGTAAATTGGAACGAAGAATGGGAAAAGAACTTCTCTCCTATTGATGTGGACCGAATTTGTCACGTTCGTGCACCTTTTCATCCGGCAACTAACGCGAAGTTTGAAATCGTAATTGAGCCAAAAATGAGTTTTGGTACAGGTCATCACGAAACCACACACATGATGATTCAACATCTTTTAGAATTAGACGTTACCAACAAAAAAACCATT
>RDXY01000047.1 GCA_004293045.1 Flavobacteriia bacterium
TTCAACCAATGTATAATTTCAGAATCGGTATAAGATTTATAAATTTTTAATTTGAATGCTTCCTTTAAGAATTGGCCTTCAGTACTTATTTTAATCTCTTGAAATGCTTGTACTTTTGTTGGGTCTTTTACTCGAGGACCAAAATGGTCATAACCTCTTGGAGTTTTTCCATTTATTTTTCCATTTTCCAATGCGTTTATTAATCCAGGAATAACCGTGTCTTGACGATTGAAATTTTCTTTTTGAGCATAAAGTAGCTGGGTTGAAAATTCATTTTCTGCTCTTTCATTAAACGTATGATTATCTGTGCTTACAGAATAAAGAAACACATTATACTCTTTTCTAAGTTTTACAAAAAGTTGAATATGTTCCGCACCAGCTCTACCAAATCTACTTGGCGACCAAATTAGTATCATTTTCGGACGTTTAGAAACAGAAGTTTTCTTTATCTTATCCATAAGTTCTTTTAGCGTACTTTGTGTGTTTATTCGCTTAGAACTTTCATATTCTGCATCAAACTCTTGTGTAATGATTAATTGATTTTCCTTTGCAAAATTTTTTATTTTGTTTACTTGTGTTTCAATACTCCCATTATTCACAAATTGGTCTTTAGTGGATACCCTGGTGTAGGACCAAACAATTGCATTTTTAAAATCACTTAGTTTTAAGTTGTTGTTCTTCATTTTTGTATTGTTCGTAAATTATTCTTGTAAACTCGTATAATTGTTTTGAGAATTCAAATGAATTTTCTTGTGTTAGTTTGTCTTTTAATGTTGGAACTATTTTTATGAGTTCTTCATAATTTAAAAAGTAGTCCGCTTCATTGGATACTAAATGTTTTCGGCCCATACCGTATTTGTATGTTCACGGGCTGGAATTTCAGGGACCGATTCGGTTTTACATTTGGCATATTACTTTGATTTTATTGTTATTTTATAATTGCCTTGTGATCTTGGTTCTATCATAATTTTTGAACTCAACGGTAATTTATTTGTAAGAAAAAACTTAGCTAATTCTTCGGGTTTTTTATGTTCCTCGGTGATTTTGATAATTTTTGGTGAATCACCTTGTTGAACTTCAATTTCTAAGAGTTTAGGTTTGTCAAAAAACAACACTCTCCGAATTTGGTTTTCAATAGAAGATAAATACTCTAAATCTGTATTGCTCTTTCCAATTTCAATTCCAACTAATTTTGAAATTAGTGGAAAGAATGGAATCACTATTAAGGTTTCACCAAAATATAAGTTATTCAAATCAGCTGTCAAACCAACATTGCTAAAATTAAAAGAATGTTCGCCTGTCTTTGGGCAATAAATTAATGAAACAACACTTCTATTTGAAATCAAACAACTTTTAAATGCATCAGTAAAAGGATTTATCTCTCTTCTAAAAATTGTATTCATTATGGGATCAAACTTTATTAACTCTTCTATTGATTTTTTTTCAGATAAATCTAAATTTATAGAATTAAGCGCTTCTTTAAGAACTCCATCTGCATATTTTTTTTCAAATGGAACTACCCAAATGTTATTTGAAAGACTTTGTAATTTTTTTGTGCTTACACCAATATTAGACAATTCATTAATAATTAATATCCAAAGTGCCTCCGACATATTCATATATCCCTTTTTTTCCTTTAAGAAAAAAGGCAAAACATTACAATTTCTCCAATAATTAAATTGTCTTGCGGTTATGCTCAAGTTTTCGGGCAAAAAGCAATCGTTTGAAATCAATCGTCCTATTTTTATTCTCTCATTTTTGTTCATAAATATAATTATTTTTTTGTAATTTAAGTAAAAAAAGATTACCAGTTGGTAAATATATAAATTTTTTTATAAATTTGAAAAATTTTAAAGGATATTTTTATGATAAAGAAAAATTTAATCAAGAAAAGGTTTTCTAATAGAACTTACCCGCCTAAGTTATGCAAAAAAATAGATTGTAATATGGAATTTGTTCCTACAGATGGTCGACAAGTTTATTGTTCTTCTCAGCATCGCATCGATAGCAATAATGATAAACGAAAAGTGATTGATAAAATTGAAATTGATTTCACCTCAAGAGCTAAAACCAATGAAAAAATACTAATAAAAATTATCGCCAGCCCTTTTTATATTAGAAATGGATTTACTCATTCTATTTTTTTGGAGCACGAGGGTTATGATTTTGAAACTTTTCACTGTATTGAATTTGACGAAGAGACAAATAGAGAAATACAATTTTGTTATAGATACGGTATCTATCTAATTGATACAGAAAAAAAACATTTTAAAATAATAATAAAAGAAAAAAATGAAAACTAGAAAACCAACATTCGAAGAATTATTTCCTGTTGCCCATCAACAAGATTTATTAAAAAAACAATCAGCTTATTTTACAAACCAATCCATTTCAAAAATGAGCATTGAAGGTGGCTATGAAAATTTGCCAACTAAATTATTTGATGAACAAGTAAATCATAATATTCCAATTCAGCCAAATCCCCCAACAAAATTAATTGGAAATTATATAAAAAATAATTGGAAGCCACTTTTTTTAATGCTAGTAATAGGAGGAGTATTAACGTTTGCACTAATTCATACAAACAATAATAAAAAATTGAAGAAAAGAATAGAGTAAAAATCAATATAAATCAATGCAAATAATTACAATTCGATTTATATCTATACGTAACTATTTAAAATTTACTTATGAATTTTTTTTGCAATTTGATAACCATAGAATGGTTATCATCATTATATATTAATAACTATTTACATAATCTAAAGTCTATACTAAGATTAATTGTTTTCTAATTCATTAAACTTAGCTCTCATTTTTATACTTACACTTATTAAGTTTATATCGTTAAATAATTCATTACTTTAATAAAAGTTTGGTTCAATTTTTAAAATAAAAGTTTCTGAATATTTTAGTTTTTTTTAAAATTTAATCAAAATAATTATTATAAAATATTGAATATTATATAATTATATGTTTTTTTAATTATTTTTTTACTTTCAAAATTCAGTAATTAAGAAAGCTATTTCTTATTCTGTATTTTTTTTTATTTTATATTTACATTTCAAAAATTACATTTTCAATACATTTTTTGAAAACTATAATTATTTTTTTATTAACTAATTTTTTAAACTATGACTAATTTTTACAAAAGTGTTGTAGCTTGTTTTAATCCTGAAGAAAAACAAAAAAAAACAATGCAATTAATGCTAACGTTTTTTCTGCTTTTTTCTGTATTTGAACTTCAAGCTCAAACAACAATTATCAATCCTGCTGCTGAAGGAGGATTTAACTCAGGCAGCACGTTTGAATCGAATGGATGGACAGTTGCTAATCAAGGTGTAAGCCCCGTAAAATGGGCTGTTGGTACAGCAGCATCTGGTACTACATCTGTTGGTTTAGTAACTGCTGCTTCAACATCAGTTACTTTAACAGCGCCCAACGTAAACATTGTTGTAGGCCAAATTGTATATGGTTCTGGTATTCCTGTTAATACTTTTGTTTCAGCTATTAGTGGAACAGCATTAACATTATCACAACCAGCAACTATTTCAACTGCAAGTGCTACACTTGGTTTTGGTAAGTTTTCTGGTGGTATAAGTGTAGGTGTAGCTCAGTTAACAACAGCTTCAATTGCCGCTGCTTCCTTTACAATTACGCTTGCTGCTGCTAACCCAAATATTTCTGTCGGTATGGCGATTGCTCCAATCGCAAATATTATCGGTGCCAATACATATGTTGCCAGCATTAATGGAACAACATTAGGATTATCTCAGGCAACTCTTGGCGCAGCAGCTGTTGCACAAACATTAACGTTTACTGCTACATCTTCTGCAATTTCAGGAAATGCAGCATATATTACTAATGATAACGGATTAACAAACTCTTATGGAGGATATCCCACAAATAGAACGGTTTATTTTTATAGAGATATAACTACTGTTCCTGCTAACGAAACAGCAATGACACTTACATTTGATGTAAAATCAGCTCCTGCTTCTGGTGGTGGATGGCAAGTGTGGGCAGCCCCAATAACTCAAACAATTACTGGAACTGACACACAAGTTACCGCACCATTTACCAATGGTGTTTCATGGCCAGGAGCTACATTGATTTCATTTAATTCAAATCCTCAAGTTGCTACTACAAAAACTACGGCTTTTATTCCTAAATCATTTGCAGGAACTTCTTTTCGTTTGATTTTTGTATGGACCAATGGAACATCTGCTGGAACACTTCCTCCAGCTGCTATTGATAATATTTCACTTACTTCTAGAACACCTGAAGAAATTACATGTGCACAATCGGGACTTTGGTCTCAGACAGCAACATGGGATGGTGGTAAAGTTCCAACTCTTGCAGATACTGTAGTTTTGGATGGAGCTAATGAATTTGTTTTGATTGATTCTAGATATTCAGGTTGTGAAGATTTGATTTTAGCAGGAACAAATACTTTAGTTCAATTTGCTATAAGTACTATTTTGGATGAATTTACAATTAACAACGATTTAAATTTAGCCGCATCTGGTGCTCGATTTAACAATCATGATGTTACAAATGGTAAGTATTTAAAATTAGGTCATAATTTGGATGTGGCCGCAGGTGCGCGTTTTGATAGTCAATTAGGTTTTACGGCTTCCGCTTCAAGAATTAATTTGAACGGAACAGTCCTTCAAACCGTAACCGTTGACCCAGCTGGATTTTTTGGTGGTTCTGCTGCAGGGGTGAATACTAGTAGTAATGTTGCTAATGTATTAGGAACTTTAGAAGTTACAAACACGGCTTCTACATCTCCAAACGTGATTTGGGATGCAGATGGTATCAGAATTAAAACTGCTTTGACATTAACGACTGGTAGAATAAAAATTGCTGCTGGTAAAAGATTAATTCTTGGAAATTTTTCAGGTTTAAGTAATATTACTTGTCCAACGGGTTATGGTATTACCGAGGGAACACTTTCTAAGTGGATGGCATCAACTAGTTCAGCTGTTATAAGTAATGGTACTGAATATCCAAATACAGATAATGGTTTTAAATCATTTTGGTACCCATATGTTAATGGTTCTAATTTGAACAGATCTATGTATTTGTTAGCAAATGCTAATCCAACTGTTTCTGGTGAAATAGCGGTAACTTATACCGACGCAACTTCTCTAACAACTGGACTTTCTATTACTGATGGTAATTATACAATCAATAACCGTTATGGTGCGAATTGGACTTTTTCTACACCAAATAGTAGCGTAACAGGAACACCTCTTTTTCTTAGCAATGCTGCAGGAACTTATAGATTAGCAGTTCATGCACCTGGAGCTTATGCTGCTTTAGACGGTGCTTCGAGATTAATGAATTTAAATGCTGCCCTTCCAGGTACACACCAAGATGGAACAGCAATGCCGTTTATGGTTAGAAATGGTTTAACTATTGCTGATTTAACTGCTCTTCCTATTTATATTGGAGTTGGTGATGGTTCAAAAGTTGCTTCATCAAATACCGTAACTTCTACAGTAAATGGTGGTGATCGCGATTGGAATACTGCTGCATCATGGGTTGGAGGTGTAGTCCCAACTTGTACTAATAATGTTATTATTGCTTCTGGAGCAACAGTAAATATTACAACAACTGCAGATGCTGCTAGTGTAGTAATTAATGCCGGCGGAACTTTAGTGAATAACGGTGGCGCAACAACTATGACAGTAGGTTGTGCCAACAACAATGCTGCATTTATTAACTTTGGTTCACATACAATGAACTCAGGTACTTTGAAAGTAAATGGTTTTGTGGCTCATAAAAATGGTAGTACATTTAATCAAACTGGAGGTGATATTGTTATTGATAGTAATAATAATGGTGACGCTGCAACTTCTGTTGCATTTGGAGGTTCATCTTGTAAAATAGAAACTTCAAGTTTGGCTTTATCTGGTGGAAAAATAACTATTGTTGATCCTCTTGTTAATATTAGCGCTCCTGTATCTGTAACCTCGCTTGCTAATTTTAATATAGCAACTGAAGGCGCAAATGGTAAATTTAATCGAACTACTAATGCTGCTGCAACTTCTGGAGCAACTACTTTGACTTTCGCAATTTCGAATGGCGCAAATATAATTACTGCAGGTCAATCTGTTACAGGTACAGGGATTGCGGCAAATACCACCGTTGTAAGTTCAACTCCAAATGGATTTGGTACTGTTACAACTGTAATTTTGTCTTCACCTATAATTGCAAATGTTGCATCTGGTGGAACGGTAACTTTTTCTTCCATGTCTAATGGCTGTTCAGGTATTGTATTTGCAGCAAGTGCAACAAATACTAGTCTTGCTGTAGGTCAAGGAGTTTCTGGGCCAGGTATTCAAGCAGGAACTACAATAACTAATATTGCTTTCACTGGTATTGATTCTACAACTTTTAATGGAAAAATTACTTTATCTCTTCCTGTTAGTGGCTTAGGTACTTCGCCAATTAATGGTGTTCAAACTTTAACAATTGCTGCTGTTACACCTGGTGCTAGTTCAACGACATTACCTGCCGCTAATTCTAATTTAACTATTGGTATGCCGGTGACAGGAAATGGGCTTTTAACGGGAACATTTATTACAGATATTGCAGGTGCTAATGTTACGTTCTCAAATCCAATTCAAGTTGGAGCGCCATCACCATTAGTATTTAATGCTTATCCGTTCAATACACAGTCTAGTGGTTCATTTATTTACGCATCACCAAATCATTATGCAACAGGTATAAACCACACTTTGCAAATTGGTGACGGTATATCTACTCAAAATACTGCTCTTATAACGACAGGTTTTAACTGTCAGTTCCAAGCATTAGGAGGTTTAATGTCTATAGGTAACTTGATCGTTGATGCGCCAAATGGTTCAGAAAGATTCATGAATGTGAGTAGTAATAATGTTAACGCAGGAGTTGTTCCTTCTGGTTATAATATTAATATTCAAAATGCACTGACTATTACGGCAGGTAGTGTTTTCAAGAAAACATTTGCAAATGCTCCTGTTTATGTTGGAGGTAATATTATTAATAACGGTTCGTTATTAATGCCACGTGGACAGCAATTACATTTAGGAAATATCATTAATGGTGTTTTAACTCCAACTGCTTTGCCACAAACTATTTCGGGTTCGGGTACTTTTCTTGCTAACGAATGGTCACTTACTGGAAGCGGTACTTTTCCAGGTTTTTCTGTAGGTGCTTTTACCGTTAATAATACAAGTGCAGAAGGTGTTACTATTGGTGTGCCTAATTTTAGAACCAATGGTGTTACTTTAACTAATGGTATTGTTCATACTACTGCTACTAATACCATTTATGTTGGTGCTCCAGATGTAATGAATGCAACTTATAATCCAGGTACTTTTAACTTTAGTACAGGAGTAACAGGAAGTGCCACTTGTCATATCGATGGACCAATAGTTCATGCTAATAAATTTGAAGCTGGTATAACTCAAAATAGATTATATCCAGTCGGTAAAAATGGTAAATATTTACCAATAACAATTGCTTCAACAGGTGGTGTTGAATTGATGGCTGAGGCATTTGATACTAATTCAGGAACTACAAACCCAGCTAATGCTTCTAACTTAAGTTCAAACAGATGGAAAGTTACAAGAGTTGGCTCTTTAGGAAATTTTACAGGTTATAATGTTAGGTTAGGTTCATTGACTTCGCCAGTTACTGCTTCAAATCTTATCGTTCAAGCAGCTACAGAAAACGGAACATATGATATTGTTTCAACTCCTTCATCTACAATTACCTATGATTTGTCACATTTTTCATTGACTAATCTTCCAACTATTACTTTGGCAACTGCTCAAACAGGAGGTTTCTTAGGTAATTTTTCTTATGCTGATGGGCCTGTTTGTTCTGGTACACCTTCTCCAGTAGCAGCTGCAAGTACAACTTCTTTGTGCTCAGGACAATCAACAACCTTGAGTTTAAGTGGTTTGTCAGGCGCAGGATTAACTTATCAATGGCAAAACTCAATTGACGGTATATCATGGAATAATATTTCTGGTGCCACAAGTGCAATTTATATAGCAAGTCCAGTGGTTGATACATTTTATCAATGTATTGTAACTTGTTCATCAACATCTGGAATTTCAAATACTATCGCTGTAACTGTTTCACAGTCCACAGCGATTACAACAGGAGCTACAATTTCTACGATTTGCGCTAGCGGAATTGCTAATTTAACTGCATCTGGCAGTTCAATTTTAAACTGGTATGATGCTCCAACAGGTGGGAATTTAGTTGCTACTGGATCTTCTTATAGTCCTGCTGTGGCTTCAACAACTAATTTCTACGTGTCTTCTTCAAGCGTATCTACTGGTAGCGCAGGTGCAACTACATGGACTGGAGCTGCTGCCTCTTCTGCTTTGTTTAGTGGTATTGCATTTAATGTTACTAATAAAGTAAAATTGAAAACAGTTACTGTTTATCCAAAAAACACGTCGGCACTTACGCCAATTACTATCGCTTTATTTGATGCTGCTGGTAATATTGTTTCAGGAACTACTCCAGTAACATTTACACCAACATTAGTAACAGGAACTTTAGGGACAACATCACAAAATGTAACACTTAACTATAATATTCCTGTAGGTACTGGATACAGATTAGTTGCTACTTATGGATTGGCTGCAACTACTAATACATTGGGAAACAGCACTACTGCTATTACTTATCCAACAAGTGGAGCTATTAGCTTAACGGGTAATGTTACTAATCTTACAAGTGCAGTGACTACAACAGCTAATACAACAAGTTGTTTTCATAATTTAACATTTGATGAAGTTTGTGAGTCAGTTACAAGAACACCGGTTACGGCAACAGTTGTTATGGAACAGCCAACAAGCCCAACTATCTGTAAAGTAATTGGAGCTACAGCTTCAACATCTATTACTGCCTCAGGTTCAGTAACATACCAATGGCAAGTTTTATTGCCAACTAGTACTGCAGTTTGGACAAATATTTCAAACAATGCGAACTATTCAGGCGCAACATCAGCAACGTTGAATATTACAAGAACTACTACATCGCTTCCTGCTACAG
>RDXY01000001.1 GCA_004293045.1 Flavobacteriia bacterium
AAATATTTAAAATTAAATTTTTAGAAACCCCTATCTTATTTCCCCAATTGGGAAAAGTTAAAAAGGAATTGTAATTATTTATTGGACATTATATAACAGCAGGATTCAACACACAAATGCAACTTTTTTGTTAAATTAATTAGTAATATTTTAAAGTAAATCTATTATATATTTGATAGTGATTTTGATTTTTGCTACGCAAAAACACGCAGGTTTTCTTAGGCATAGCAAGACGAATATGTATTTTTTGCTAATGCTTAAGTTAATTGCTTTTTGATTATTCTACTTGACTAAACTATCCCTCACAAGTTGCTCCGCAGCATGGCTTGTTTACGTTTTATTTAGTATTTCAAATGTAGTGTTTATTTTTTTATTATCAAACTTTTATAATGCTTTTGGATTATAAATTATTGTTTTTAGGCTACTAAGGCAAGTTTTTGATTTAAAATTTCTTGTGGTGTTTGGTAATAAAATCGCTTTCTTGGTCGGTTATTTATTTCATCTTCTATTATTTGCAAATCTGCTTCAGTGAGTTCCTCAAAGCAAGTTTTTTTTGGAATATATTGCCGAATTAGTCCGTTTAAGTTCTCATTTGAGCCTCTTTCCCAACTGTGGTATGGGCGAGCAAAGAAATATTCAACATTGAGGGCTTCGGCAATCATTTTATGTTCTGCAAATTCTTTGCCATTATCGGAAGTCATGGTATGCAAAAAGGGTTTCCAATCTTCTAATCTTACGATTACATTTTTAGCTAAATCTATGGCATTCTTACCATTTGTTTTTATGATTTTAACCATACCTGTGGCTCTATCATTAACTGTAATTATAGCTCCTTTATGGTCTTTTCCTATGATTGTGTCTATTTCTACATCGCCAAACCGTGTTCTTTCTTCCACTATCAACGGTCGTTCTGAAATAGATATTCTATCCTTTATTATCCCTCTTTTATCTTTGCTTGAACCTCGTTTGCGATAGCGTTTGCCTTGCGTACGAAGGTTTTCGTAAAGTATGCCTTTCTTACGTTTATCTGCCCAAATGTACTGATAAATACGTTCGTGAGAAACGCAAATGATACCTTCTTTTTTGGCAAAACCAGCAATCTGTTCGGGACTATATTTGATGCTCAATTTCTCTCCAATAAAGGCTTTTACAGATGCTGTTAGCTTGATTATCTTCGGTTTTGTTGCCAGTCGTTCGTTGTATTTTTTTTGAGCTAACTCATGTTTGTATTCGTTATTACGCTTATCACTGTTGCGTTTTAATTCTCTACTAACCACGGATTTACATTTTCCTATGGCTGCGGCTATCGCTTTTTGTGAATGATTTTGTTGGTTCATTACACTTATTGTGTATCTTTGTTCCTTGGTTATATGGCTCATGTTTGGCAACTTTAGTCGGACGACAAATATAGTAATATATCCTTTCGGTAGAAGGGGAATTTATTTTCCCTTTCTCTGAAAAAATAGCTTCTGCTAATACATGTCCGTAAGTTGCATTTGTGTGTTGAATCTAAGTTTATCAATCACAACCAAAGGCGAAAGTTTTGTAATTTTGAAAGCCAATGAACTCTATGCAGGTTTGTTTGTATATACTTTGGTGGCGGATGGTAATATAATTGATAGCAAACGCATGGTAATTGTAGAATAAATATGA
>RDXY01000048.1 GCA_004293045.1 Flavobacteriia bacterium
TGGTGTAGGTGCAGTAGTAGAACCTGTGCCGCCTGTTGCAGCAGTGTACCATAGTAAGTTAGTTCCTGTTGCACTTAATGCTGAAGCTGTACTATTCTGGCAATACAAAACTGGTGTGGTTGCAGTTGGTAATACTGGTGTAGCATTAACAGTTACTGTAATTGGTACTCTTGGCCCTACACAAGCATTCACATCAACTAGTGCTACGTAATAAATTGTATTTCCAGCGTTAGTTGTAGAAGGTATCGGAGCTATGTTTGTTCCTGTTCCTGTAATTGGATCAGTAAACCATAGTAAAGTGTAACCTGCTGGGGCACTAGCTGTCAATTCTGAGGCAGTTTGAGAAGAACAATATATTACTGGTGAAGTTACAGTAGGCACTTCGGTAACACCTAAACGAGTTATGGTAATTGATTTTTCACAATAGCGTGTTTTCCATTTAAAGATATATATTCCAGGACTATTTATTCCAGAAATAGTTGTATTCATATTTGTTGGATTTGCAATGGTTACAGCTGATGGATTTGAAGTACCTACTATCCATTCTCCAGTACCTATAGCTTGAACATTTATGCTAGATTGTGTACAGTCTAAAGTAGTGTTTGGTGTTAGAATATCTGTATTTGCTTTAAAATTTGCAGCATCTAAAATATGCCCAATATTATTTCCTTTTGTACGGAAAATAAATCGAGTAGTATTTTGTCCAACTGGAACAGCGTAACTCCCTTGAATTAGCTCCCATACTAAACTTGTTGCATCGTGTTCAGTAACTAAAGAGAAAGGTCCAGATGGTGGTCCAGCAAAAAGTTGTACCGTTGTAGCTCCAGATCTAGTAGCACTAGCAAAACTGTAATCCATCTTTATTATTTCAGAAGTATCAAAATCTTTATATAATCCTTTAATGTTTGGATCATTTGGATCCCATGCCGCAGCACCATCTTGAATTAATTGTACACATTGTCCTCCAGAATATGGCGTAACATTTAATGAATTGTTTTGTTCTTGAAAAAACATCGATCCAGTTACGGTATTTACTCTCCAACCTGGAACTACCAAAGCGTTTATAATTGTAGGTATTCCGGTTACAAATTGCATTGGTAATTTTTCGAAATCATAATTAAAAGCATCTAAATCACATAAATCTGTTGGAGTTGTGATACATATTTTGAATTTTTTATTGTTTGAAATTAAACTGTCTAATTTTAATCTAATTTTATATGTTTTTCCAACAATCAATTCAGATGAATACATGGCTACAAATGAATTGTTATCACTACAACCTTTCTCTATTAATGTACCATCTTGTTGTACTTCATATAATGACATTATTATTTTAGGCCATGGACCTTCATATGATGAAGTGTAATAATTTCCCGGCGAAAAATCACTTAATTCTATAGTATGAACCTTGGAAGTGGCTATAAAATCAAACCAAACATCACCTCCATTATTTCCAGAACAAGTTGTTGAATTAGAGGAAGCTGTTGCCCCAATAAAGGAAACATCTTTTCCTGAAACATTGCATTGGTTATCGGAATTAACAGGAAGTGTTACCGAAGTAGCGGCCTCATCGTTTCTAATAAATACTTTTGGACCAGACCAATAACTTTTGTTTGTATTACTGCAAATGGCTCTTACAAAATATTCGTAAGTACTTGCTGATGATAGACTAAAATTAGATGCGACCGGAGTATAATTAGGTGTATTTACAATAATTCCTGATTGTGGTAACGTTCCATTTCCAACAGGTTGTATAAATACCTCCCATTGTGTTTCTGTGCCACCAGGATTCCATGAAAGCATACCTTGATTACTTATAGCTAAGTTTGTAGGTTGCGGACAAGTAATTGTACCACAAGAAGCAAATCCACTATAAATATTTGTATTTACCGTTCCTAAACCTAATGGGCTGGTCCAAATAACATTATTATTAACGTCTTTTATAATTATTTGAGCTTGTGAATATTGAACGCCACTTCCTAAACCATCCCAATATAAATCAAAAGCTACACCTGAACATAAAAACACAGTATAATCAATAGTAGTTTGTCCAAAACCTGGGAATTCTAATACTTGTGAAACTACACCGTTTTGCATAACATTTACACTTTGCGAAACTTGACCCGTATTACCACTTATGGTTGTAATGGTATATTCACAAACATTTGATACATCACATTTTGTAGTAAATTCAAATGGTCCAACCCATGTACTTTGAGAAGTACTACTACAAATTGCTCTGATATAATATTGATATTGAGTTGCTGGAATTAACCCAGAAATTGTTTTTGGGTGTGAATTTGTTGTGGTTAAATATTGTGGTAAAGTAGCACCAATTGGTGCCGGAGTACCAAAAGGTTGAACAGAAATTTCCCAAGATGTTTCTGTTCCTACAGCTTCCCAGTTTAAAGTTACAGCTGTGTCTATTAAATTACTTGAAGTTACATTTATTACCGAAGGACACGCAGGAATATTTTCTACAATTACATTGTCAATAAATGTGTATTGTCCTCTGTAACCCCAAGGATTTGCTGGGAAATAAGGGGTATGGAAAGCCAAATTAATATTTGTAGGCACAGTTATGCCTGTTAAATTAATAACCATTTCTTTAACCTCTTCATTATTAATAGCTTCATGCTCAAATTGAACATTTTGAACCCCAGTTTGTGTAATTGTAGCAGTAGTGGTCATTGTTATTAATGTACCTTGTACAGTTGCTACATAAGTTGGATATGGAAAAGGAAACCCAGGAATGTAAATAAAATCACCTGGCTTTACTCTTGCTGCATCTTCAACCGATGCTAATGTTATAGTGTTTGACCCTGCAACAACTCCAGTTGCAGTTGTAAATGAATTTAATGAATTTTCATATAAAATGGTTGTAAACTGATTTGTAGCTATTCCATTAGTAGAAAGCATTACTTTTAAATCTTCTTCAAAAAATTCATCATATACTTTATAATAAAAACGTAATCTTTGGTTTGGATTCACTGTAATTGTAGGCGAAATTAACCAGTCGTTATTATTTCCATTATTTCCAGTAAATAAAGCGGCCATTTGGTCACCAAAAATTGGATTTACCGTTTGATTTAAGTTCCAATCGTTTGTGTCGCCATTTCCATTTACGATTCTCCAACAACTTTCGGTAGTTGAATTAGAATTAAAAGTTTCTAAAAATGTTGTTGATAATACATTACAAGTAGTTCTAAAAGTAAATGGGCCTATCCATTGACTATTCCCATTACTTCCACAAACGGCTCTTACATAATATTCATAAAGTGTATCTTGAGTTAAACCAGTGGCATTAAATGTTGGATTAGTATTTACAGTAGTTCCTGTTCCTGTAGGAATTCCAACTCCAACTGCCTGAACAACAACTTGCCATTGGGTTTCTAAATATCCAGGAGCCCAAGTTAAATTTGCAGAAGAAGTAGTAATAGAAGAAACTGCTAAATCTTCAGGATTAGGACAAGGAGGCGCATCTTCAACATATACATCATCAATCATCATGATACCAGAATTTCCTGGGTCTGTCATTGATGGAGGTACTCTAAATGCAATATAAATGGTACCAGTTCCTGTAAATAATACTGATTTTTCTTCGTAAGCTAAATTCACAAAATCAAAAGAAGGAATCAACACTGTATAGCTACTGAAATCTTGAGACGAAGACATTAATACTTCAACATTTCCTCTTGGAGTTGGATTAAATATTCCATTTACTGCACGGTGACTGAATCGTAGTCTTTTTAATCCAACTGCGTTTATAGGCGCGCTAATTAACCAATCGTCAAATACTGTGAAAGGTTGTGACATTGTCGATGCTGCCCTAATACTTGCCTCTGTTGCTTCAATTCTCCATTGTGTTAAACCGCCATCAACATTATTAACAGACCAACAGAATTTTTTTGTATTCACATCTGCATCATTTAAACTTTCATAATATGGTGTTGGTTGTGCGATACATAATGTATTGAAATTTATTGGGCCTACCCAAGTACTTTGAACCGTTGAAGAACAAACGGCTCTCATATAAAACTCGTAACGAGTTGATGGGTTTAAATTCGTTAAGGTATACGGATTGGTATTTACAATAATACCTGGGGTTGTCGGAATTCCGGTTCCAAGAGGTTGTGCTACTAATTCCCATTGTATGTTGTTATATCCATTTGTCCATGAAATTGTTGCTGATGTAGAAGTTATCGATCCAGATGTTACAATTGGATAACTTGGTTCTGAACAGGCGGGTAAATTTTCAATGTATACATCATCAAAATAGGTTTGAATTCCTGTTTGCGTGGCCCCAGCAGGTAATACCCAGGCAATATTAACATTGCCTGATATGTTAGGCAAAGGTACTATCATTTCAACAAAGTTATAGGCAGTTGTGTATGCTGTTAAAGGTACTAAAACAGTTGTGAAATTATTTACACCAATTCCAGTAGTTGAAAGTCTAATTTCAAAAGAACCAGGCCCTCCAGTAGGATTGTTGGCTATTGTCCCCCAGTTACCATAAATATTATATTTAAAACGTAGTCTTTTTTGATTCACTCCATCCAATTGAAATTGAGGAGAAACCAACATATCGTTAGAATTTTGAGGTCTAATTCTAGCAACAGGTTCACTATTTGCACTATTACCAAACGTAAAGAAGTTTAAATCATTATTTAAGTTCAATTGAGTCCAACAATCTGTTTCGGAGCTATTAGTAAATCCAGTATAATATGGAGGAATAATAACATTACACAAAGTAGTAAAAGGTACTGCTGCAGACCATGGCCCTGGAACTCCGTTACATACAGCGCGCACAAAAAAATTATAATCTGAATTGGGAATTAATGAGTTTACTAAATTGTTAGTGTTAGTATTGGTTGACAAAACAATAGTTGCATTATTTGGCAATCCAGAAGAAACTGGAAGTGCTACATATTGCCACGAACTAACCAAATTACCGACATTTCCCCAAGAAAAATTAGCACTTGTTTGCGTCAAATTATTATAGGTTGTATTGGATGGAGCTGGTGAAGGACAACTAGACCCACTAACCGTAAATGTAAAACAAATACTAGCATTGCTTGTTGCAGTTCGTTGATAGGGTGATGACATTACAATAAAATACGTTTGTCCAGCTACTACATAAAAATTTGATATTTGACTAGTTAAACTTTCTGTACTTCCTGAACCAGTTTTTATAGCTGCTAGACAATTAACTCCAATATCTGAACAACTTGCATATACCATAACACTTGAACTTGCGTTATAGCACGCATTTGGTCCACCACCAGAAATAACTGAAACAGCCTGAGTAATCTCTATTAAACCTGTTGTTGTTGGAGTATATTTAAAAAATAAGTGATTCCCCAACAGCTGATTATTAGTTCCTGAAGGATAACAATTTGAACCTACTGTTGTGTATGAAGTATAATCTGTTAGTGAAAAATAATTGGCTAAGTTAGAATTTAATACGTACGGTGTAGTTGAAACATCCGAAGGAATTACTATTGGTGTACCACAATTTAATCCTAGTAAAGCCGTTTGAACTGGGTAGGGCCCAGCCCAAGAACTTGTTGTAGTAGCATCGCAACTTGTCCTAACATATACATCGTAATTGGTTCCATTAGTTAAACCTGTTGCAGTGTATGATAAACCACTCACAGTTGTTCCTGTAGCTGATATTCCGGTTCCTTGAGGCACAATTTGGATCTCAAAATTAGTTGCTGTAGGATGTGTCCAGTTGATTATACCACCTGTTGCATTCATAGTTGAATTAATACCTGTTATCGGTGTACAACTTTCTATCACTCTCACATTATCTACAAACCAACTATCGCCGCTTGTATTTGCTGAACCTGTTTGGTTAGTTATGGCTACGAAAGCTAAATATACCGGAACTCCTGAAGGTAAAGATGCAATATTTACAATTTTTTCTTCATAGGTAGTTGCTGATACATTTAGTTGCGCTTCTGTCCAAGTTTGCAACACAACATTGAAACTATTTAAATCAGGTTGATTGGCTGTTGATAATCTTAATTGATAAGTTGCACCTCTGTTAGTAAAACTTCCTTGTTTAGTATAAAATCTAATTTCAGTTGCCTGTGGCGTTATAAATTGTGGGGTTATCATAAAATACTCAGCCGTTGTACCAACTGTATTATTTAAAGCAGGATTTACTACCGCTCCAGGAGTACCTAAATAACCACCTGTTGCAGTTGTAGCCGACCAATTGTTTGCTACTGTTTGATTACTATTTACAGACCAAGTAGAAGGAATACCACTATTGAAATTTTGTAATGCTAATTGCGAAAAAGCAAAATTTGAAAACAAACCATATATAAAAAATATTAATATTTTTACTTTAGAATTGCGTTTATTTAAAGAAAAAGTTTTTAAAGCCACTTTTATTTTTAAAATTGATACTTCTTTTTGCATTTTTGAATTTTATTAGTTTAATATTTAGCGAAAAAAATATAATAGAGGCAACAAAAATTACCTCAAAATAAAAAAACAATTGTTTTAGTTTTATATAAAATTATATTAAAATATATTTTTTTGTAAATATATGTTTATTTTAAAAAAAAGGACAATAATTATCTTTTGTAATTACTGAATTTTGAAACTAACAAATAAATTGTAAAACTAATTACATTAATGATATTCAATATTTTAAAAATATTAATCCACAAAATATTAATAAATAAATAAATTTATTAATGACTTAATATAACTTAAATATTTACTAGCTAATTATTAAAAAGACATGTATAATTGTGAATATAAAATGTGCATTTATATTTAATTTTATGAAAATGTGGTTCATGAAATAAAAATATATTTTAATACAATTTTATATAAAATTAACTTAAATTTCTAAAGTAAACAAAAGGTAGTTAAGTCGAATTTATTAAAAAAATATTTCGGAACCCTTTGTGTAACTGGCTATTTGGCTTTGCACACCCAAGTATAGGTATGGGTGTAGCCAATTACTTAAGCCGTAGAAGTAGAGCAAAAACGGGTAAAACCGATTTGAAATTTTTAGGTGAGGAAAACGAGTGGCTGCTTATTTATTCAAAAGAAATAGAAGCCCAGCAGCACCACGATTATTATGTGTTCGGCCATAGGCATTTACCGCTACAGTTACCCGTAAATGATAACGCCATGTATATGAATGTAGGCGACTGGATAAACCACTTTACCTACGGTGTACTTAACCAAAACGGGTTTGAAATAAAAACATGGAAAAACTAATAGCCATAGTAGTAAGTTTTTGTATTGGGCTAGCAGCTACTGCACAGTCTACACCTAAGCTATTGGCTAGCGGAAATTTCAACCAACTTTCCGTAGATAATTTTGGACATATTTATTTGGTGAGCAACACCAATCAAATCAAAAAAATCAATAGCAACGGCGATAGCTTGGCAGTATTTAACGATGTTAGGCAGTATGGCACCGTTGGTACTTTAGATGTAAGCAATCCCTTAAAACCCATGGTGTTTTACAAGGATATGTTAACCATAGTATTGCTTGATAGATTACTGGGAAAAAAGGCAGTTATTAATTTGAATAAATTAGGACTGTACCAAATAGGTGCTGCTTGTATTAGTTACGATGGATTTGTATGGGTGTACAACGAGCTAGATGCTACAGTGGCTAAGTTAGATGACAATGGAATAGTGGTACAGCAAACGGCCGATTTACGCCAAGCATTAGGGGTAAACCTACGAGTAAATAGTATGTTTGATTATAGAGGCCATTTATACTTATACGATAGTACCCAA
>RDXY01000012.1 GCA_004293045.1 Flavobacteriia bacterium
TAAAAGGGCATTTTTTGCCGCCTGAATATGAAAGGGCATGGATGCTGCCGTTAGTGGAATGTATTTTACACCCGAGGTAGTTCCTGATGTTTTGGCAAAGTATAACGGTTTGCCTTTCCATAAAATATCAGATTCACCAGCTACAACTTTAGCTACATACGATTTCAACTGTTCGTAATCTCGGACAGGCACTTGCTTGGCAAAATCTTCAAATGTTTTGATCTTTGAAAAGTGATGCTCTTTTCCAAATTGCGTGTTTTTTGCTTGTTGTAATAAAGATTGAAATACTTTTTGTTGAGTAACAACGGGAGAATTAGCCCATTTTTGAGTTTGTTTGTGCGAATGTCTGGCGAGTATTTTTGCTGCAACTGCTTTTATGGACATAGTAGTCGGTTTTATTTTTTTGCTTTTTGTTCAAGTTGATTTACTTCTTTTCTAAGACGTAACTCTTTTTCAGAAAGGGTAACATCCATTATTTTTGTTGCGTTTTCAGCAACTTTTATAGAATCTTTATTAAGTTTTGCAAATTCTAAATCTCCTTTTAATACCGCTTTTACAGCCTGAATGTAGGCGTTATTTTCTTTTGTAACTTTTAATAAAGAATCGGATTTAATTGTTAATGCCGCGGCTTGTTTTTTTAATTCTGTAGAAGCGTAACCCGGAATATACTCCCGCAAAGGCGTAAAAGCAATAATAAACGTGGTGACAAAAATAATTAAAATAGCGCTTAAAGAAGACGCAACAAACACATTCATTAACGTTAATTTTAAGGAAAATGATTCTTCTAAGGTGTCTTCATTATAAATTATGAGACGCCTTTTGCTTACTAATTTTTGCTTTAACGCTTGAAGTTTTAATCTTTTTTGAGACATCTCTCTTGATTTTATACAAATATAATACAATTAGCCCATGTGCCAATTAGTAAATGTATCAATAAAAAAGAATAATTTTATTTGTGTTTTAATTTTTTATGTACCTTTGTGGTATAAATTTAAAATTAAAAAAAATGAATTCTTTATATATAACTTTAGGAGCCATAGGTGGATCAGAGTGGATTATTATTATTGCTGTTGTTGTTTTGTTTTTTGGAGGTAAAAAAATTCCAGAATTAATGAAAGGACTTGGTGGTGGTATCAAAGAATTTAAAAAAGCCGCAAAAGGTGAAGATGAAGCTCCGGTTGTTAAAAAAGAAGAAGAAACAAAAGAATAAATTTTTTAAAATTCCAATAAAAAAATTCCAAATTCCAAATTCCAAATTCCAAATTTTAAAACTTGGGATTTGGAATTTTTTGGTTTTTTACAATATCATCGTTAACTGAATGCGCTTTCTGGCTTCATCTACCTCAACGACTTTTACTTGCACGTGTTGGTGTAGTTTTACGACTTCGTTTACATCCGAAACAAAACCTGCTTTTAGTTGTGAAATATGCACCAAACCACTTTCTTTTGTTCCAATATCCACAAAACAACCAAAAGCGGTAATATTATTTACTATTCCGGGTAAAATCATTCCTGTTTTTAAATCTTTTATTGTTCGAACATTTGGGTCAAATTCGAAAACTTTAGCGGCTTTTCTTGGGTCTAAACCTGGTTTTTCTAATTCTTTTAAAACGTCTTTTAGCGTTAAAATTCCAATTTCTGAAGTAATATAATTTTCAGGAGAAATCTGTGTGATTTTTTCTTTGTTCGCAACCAATTCGTTTGTTTTTACACCTATATCTTTAGCCATTTTTTCAACAATTGCATACGCTTCTGGATGCACTGCTGAATTATCTAACGGGTTTTTTCCGTCTTTAATTCTGATAAACGCCGCCGCTTGTTGGTATGCTTTTTCGCCCAAACGAGGGACTTTTTTTAGTTGTTTTCTGTCTTCAAAAGGACCATTTTCAGAACGATAGGCGACAATGTTTTCTGCCATTTTTTCTCCAATTCCAGACACATAGCTCAACAACGACTTACTAGCTGTGTTTACATTAATTCCAACTGCATTTACGCAACTCATTACCACTGCGTCCAATTGCTCTTTTAATTTGTTTTGATCGACATCATGTTGGTATTGGCCCACTCCAATGGATTTTGGGTCTATTTTTACCAATTCTGCTAACGGATCGCTAAGCCTTCTTCCAATAGAAACCGAACCACGAACCGTTACATCATAATTTGGAAACTCATCACGAGCAATTTTACTTGCCGAATACACAGATGCACCAGCTTCGGAAACCACAAAAACCTGAACGGGTTTATCAAAAGCAATTTTTTTAATAAAAAATTCGGTTTCGCGAGATGCCGTTCCGTTTCCGATAGAAATCGCTTCAATATTATACGCATTTACCATAGATCGAATTTTTTTCATCGCCATAGCACTATCGTTTTGTGGTGCGTGCGGATAAACCGTTTCGTTATTTAATAAATCGCCTTTTTCATCCAAACAAACTAATTTACAACCACTTCTATAACCTGGGTCAATGGCTAAAATACGTTTTTCACCCAGTGGCGGCGCCAATAACAATTGACGTAAATTTTCTGCAAAAACAGCAATGGCTTTTATATCGGCTTTGGTTTTGGCTTCTTGCAACGTTTCGTTTGAAATAGCGGGTTCTAATAATCTTTTATAACTGTCTTTTATCGCTTTTTCAATATGTTCGGCGCTTTCGTTATTGGTTTTAATTAAATTGTCTTCCATAAAACGAATCACTTCGCTTTTGTCTTCATCATTTAATCCTACATTCAACTTAATAAATCCTTCGGCTTCAGCACGTAACATGGCCAATAATCGATGAGATGGGGCTTTGGTAATGTTTTCAGACCAATCAAAATATTGGGAAAATTTTTGAGCCGCTTCGTCTTCTTTTTTTGTTTTTACTACTTTAGTCGTAATTTCAGCTTTACGAAGAAAGGTGCTTCGTAACGATTTTCGAATGAAAATATTTTCATTTATCCATTCGGCAATTATATCACGAGCGCCTTGAAGGGCTTCGTCTTCGTTAGTTATTTTTTCGTTCAAATATTTTGAAGCTAAAAACTCAATGTCCTCATTTTTTTGAGACATTATTATTTTTGCTAAGGGTTCCAATCCGTTTTCACGGGCGGTGTCTGCTTTAGTTTTTTTCTTCTTTTTATATGGCAAATAGAAATCTTCGATTTCTTGTAAATCAAAACTGTTTTCTATTTTCAATTTCAATTCTGGCGTAAGCGCATTTTGCTCTTCAATCGATTTTAAGATGCTTTCTTTTCGTTTTACAATTTCAATAAATTGTTTATTTAATTTTGAAATGGTTTCAATTTGCACCTCATCTAAATTTCCAGTTTGGTCTTTTCTATAACGAGAAATAAAGGGAATAGTACAATCTTCCGAAAGTAATTGTATTGTAGCTTCAATGCTTTTTACAGCAATGTTGGTTTGGTTTTGTATGAATTGAATTGTGGTCATTGTGAAAAACTAATATAAAATATAAATTCCGCCAATAGCTGACGGAATTTGAAAAGTAATGTTTAAAAAATATTATTTACACGCAATTTTATTTACTCTATTCGCGTGTCTTCCGCCTTCAAATTTTGTATTTAAGAAAGTTGTAACCATTTCAACCGCTTGTTGAATAGAAGTGTAACGAGCCGGAATAGAAATAATATTTGCATCATTGTGTTGACGCGCTAATGCGGCAATTTCTTTCGTCCAACATAAAGCGGCACGAATATCTTGATGTTTATTTACTGTCATAGCAATTCCGTTTCCAGAGCCACAAATAACAATTCCAAAATCTGCTTTTTTACTTTCCACATCATACGCAACGGCATGACCAAAATCTGGATAGTCAACACTCTCAAAAGTATCGGTTCCGTGGTTAATAACTTGATGGTTGTTGCTTTCTAAAAAGTTAACTATTGCTGTTTTGTAGTCTGGACCCGCGTGGTCGTTACCTATTGAGATTGTCATAATTGTGTGTTGTGATGTTAATATTGTTTTACAAAAATAATCAATATGTAGCATAACATAAAGTAAATTTGTAAATATTATTACTTCAAAAATAGTGTGTTTTTATAAATACTAAGCTAAAAAAAGGCATTGTTAATACTTTATGATAAGGAGTTGATAATCAGTTAATGTTAATTTAACATTACGTGTTAATAACTAAAGATAGAAAATAATAAGTTTTTTACTGGTGTGAAATTAAAATTTGTAATGCAAATCTTAAATTTAAAATCAAAATTTAGTTATTACATTTTATTGTTTTTTTATGAATAGTTTTTACGTGGTTATTAACAAAAATCAAAAATTTAGTTATATACAAAACAAACGTAGATTAAGATTTTAACAAGTGTTGATAAGATTTATATTAAATATAAAATTTCGTTGTAAAAGAAGTTATTAGCAAAAATTATTGTTGTTTATTAAGTTGTATAACTTACAATAAGTTTATAAAACAACATATAAAAATAAATTTATACTACATATTAACACGCTATAATAACCATCAATAATTTAAATTTAATTAAAATCTTTTTTTATTGTTTTTAATATATGTTGAAAACTTTTAAAAAGAGAAACGATTTAAAAAAATAGATTATTGACTTTTAAAAATAATTTATTAAGTAAAATTTTATAAAAACAGCTATGTTTATACTATTGTAAAGTGAAACGACTTTACTATTTTATAAAAAATATGTTTTTATGTGTTGAAAAGAAAATATTTATTCTTTTATTAATCTATAATATTTAATCTTTTCTCAAAATCTAAATACTTCTTTGTACTTTTATCGATATTAAGAATGATATATGAAAAAGAATTTCAGAAAAATGACAAAAAAAGCCAAAGATTTTTCGGCTCACGTATATAAAATACTATCGAAAGAACCAAATAAAGCCTTTAATTACAAACAAATAGCTGCAATAATTGAAGTAAATGATACACAAAGTAGAAATGAAATTATTAAAGAATTAAAAATTTTAGAAAAAGCCGGAAAAATTGAAGAAACCGAACGTGGTAAATACAAAATAATATCTAAAGCAGAATATTACGAAGGAACTGTAGACATGACGTCTCGTAAATCGGGATATTTTGTTTGTTCTGAATTAGAAGAGGATGTATATATTCCGTTTATTAATTTAAACCACGCGTTAGATGGTGATAAAGTGAAATGTTATATTTATAATAGAAGAAGTAGTAGAAAACCAGAAGCAGAAGTTTTAGAAATTTTAGAAAGGGCGAAAACAGAATTTGTTGGAGTTATTGATATTCAGAAAAATTTTGGATTTGTAACTACAACCAATGCTAAAATGTATACCGATATTTTTATTCCTAAAAATGAAATAGCTACTGCAGAACATGGTGATGTTGTATTAGTTTCTATGGTAGATTGGCCAAAAAAAGCGGATTCCCCATTTGGAAAAGTAATTAAAGTATTAGGAAAACCTGGAGAACACAATACAGAAATTCACGCCATTTTAGCAGAATATGGTTTACCAAACGATTTTCCAATTGAAGTGGAAGCGTATGCCAATCAAATAGATACCTCAATTACAGAAGAAGAAATTGCAAAACGTAGAGATATGCGAAATATTTTAACGTTTACAATTGATCCAAAAGATGCTAAAGATTTTGATGATGCTTTATCATTCCAAGTTTTACCTAATGGAAATTATGAAATTGGGGTTCATATTGCCGATGTATCTCATTATTTACAAGAAGGTACTATTTTAGATGAAGAAGCTTATAATAGAGCTACTTCAGTATATTTAGTAGATCGAGTGGTTCCTATGTTACCCGAAGTATTATCAAATTTTGCTTGTTCTTTAAGACCAAATGAAGAAAAATATACATTTTCAGCTATTTTTCAATTAAATAATAAAGCGGAAGTTCTGGATTCTTGGTTTGGAAGAACGGTAATTTATTCCGATCAACGATTTTCGTATGAAGAAGCACAAGAAATTATTGAAAGTAAATCAGATGTAATTCCAGCTCATATTTCATTGACTGGAAAGGAATATCACGCACCAAAACCAATTGTAGAAGCCACTATAAAAATGGACGAATTAGCAAAATTTCTTCGTAGAAAAAGAATGAATGCAGGTGCTATTTCTTTTGATAAAGTAGAAGTAAAATTCAATTTAAACGAAAATGCAGAACCTGTTGGTGTATATTTCAAACAAAGTAAAGATGCCAATCATTTAATTGAAGAATTTATGTTATTAGCCAATAGAAAAGTGGCTGAATTTATCGGAAAACAAAAGAAAACGTTTATATATAGGATTCACGATGAACCAAATGAAGATAAATTATTTGGTTTACAAAATGTAATTTCTAAATTCGGTTATAATTTAAATTTAAAATCGAAACAAGATATTTCTACTTCTTTAAATAAATTATTAGAAGACGTTCAAGGAAAAAAAGAACAAAATATGGTGGACACTCTTACGATTCGTTGTATGAGTAAAGCTGCTTATTCAACACATAATATTGGACATTATGGCTTAGCGTTCGATTATTATTCGCATTTTACTTCGCCAATTCGTCGTTATCCTGATGTGATGGCACACCGTTTGCTACAATTTTATTTAGATGGAGGAAAAAGTGTTAGTGAAGAAGTTTTTGAAGAAAAATGTATGCATTCGTCCGATAGAGAAAATTTAGCGGCTAAAGCGGAAAGAGATTCTGTAAAATATATGCAAGTAAAATACATGCAAGACCATAAAGATCAAGAGTTTTTAGGTGTAGTTTCTGGCGTTACCGAATGGGGAATTTATGTAGAAATTATTGAAAATAAATGTGAAGGAATGGTGCGTATCAGAGAAATTAAAGATGATTATTACACATTTGATGACAAACAATATGCTTTAGTAGGTGAAGTTTCTAAAAATATTATACAATTAGGAGACGAAGTATACGTTAAAGTAAAAAATGCCGATTTAGTAAAAAAACAATTGGATTTTCATTTTGTGAGAGAAAATAAATAAAAATGTTTATTATATTTAATAAAATTAAAACATGAAAAAAATCATTTATTCCTTATTCTTTTTAAGCTCTTTAGCTTTTGCTCAAGTCGAAAAATCGGTTGGTGATTTTACTAAAGTAACCTCTTTTGATAAAATAGATGTGTTACTACTTTCAGGTACTGAAAATAAAGTAATTTTAAATGGTACTAATTCTGAAGAAGTAGAATTAATAAACAATAATGGTGAATTAAAAATTAGAATGTCATTAACAAAAATGCTAAGTGGTGACGCTATTTCAGCAACCGTTTATTATAAAAAATTAAATGCTTTAGAAGCTAATGAAGGCAGTAGAATTTCTTGTGAAACAGAAATAAAAGCCATTGGTTTTGATATTATTACTAAAGAAGGCGCAGAAATTGTTTTACAAAATCTTATTTCCGATAAATTAAAAGTTCGTGGTAGTGCAGGAAGTATAGTTACTATAAAAGGAACGGTAAAAAACCAGGATATTTTAGCTAATTCTGGCGCTAAATATGACGGACAAGATTGTGTAACCCAACAAACTACAGTAACAGTTAATGCTGGCGGAATAGCTAATGTAAATGTTTCTGATATAGTGGATGCTAAAACCCGAGCAGGCGGAACAATTACTATTTACGGCAATCCAAAACAAATAAATCAAAAATCAGTTGCTGGCGGAAAAATTATTCAAGCCAAATAAAATTTACCTTCAAGTTTTTTTATAACTTTAAAAATTAGTAGTTTTACATTTAAGTGCATTAGTTTAATATACCTTTTAAACTTATAAACTTTTTTAAACTTATAAACTTATTAATGATTCACGATATATTATTAGCCATTCCTTGGGCATTTTTGTTAGCTATTTCTATTGGTCCTGGTTTTTTTATGTTATTAGAAACCAGTATTACCAAAGGATTTAAAGCGGCTTTTACTTTAGACTTAGGAATTGTTTTTAGTGATATTATTTTTATTTTAATTGCTTATTTTGCCACCAATCAAATTCTATCGCAATTAAAAGACAACCCTGTATTATATATTATTGGCGGAATTATTATGTCTGTTTACGGATTGATTTCTTACATCCAATTAAAGAAAAAATTTAACGAAAAAATGGATGATGATGACGAAGAAGATATTCAAAAAAACAACTATTTAGGATTGTTTTTTAAAGGTGTTTTTTTAAATATTATTAATATTGGTGTCTTAGGTTTTTGGATGATGATTATTATAACGCACGGTCCAAAATTAGAAATGAATCCAGTACGTATTTTTGTTTTTTTTACTTCAATTTTAGTGTTTTATTTACTAATTGATATATATAAAATTCTATTAGCCAAGCAATTAAAACATAAATTAACGCCAAATAACATCTATAAAATAAAAAGAATTATTAGTATAGTAATATTAATTTTTGGTGTGTTTTTTATCCTTCAAGGGCTTTTCCCAAAAAGCAAACAAATTGTAAATAAAAAACTAGGGATAGAGCAAGTTGTGAAGTAATTTCATAAATAAATAACTACTTTTTCAAGTAACTCTTTTTGAATTCTCGCCGGATTCGAACTATAATTTTAATTAATTTTTTCTAAAAATTTACAAAAAAAAAGAGCTACTTTTTCAAGTAACTCTTTCAGAGGCATCGTCCGGATTCGAACCGGAGTAGACGGTTTTGCAGACCGGTGCCTAGCCGCTCGGCCACGACGCCGTAATTGGATTGCAAATATAGATATAAAAATTTCAATATTCAAATCACAAATTCCAAATATTTCAAAATCTATTTCCTTTTTTCTATTTTCTATTTTCTAAAAATTATCTTTTTTTACTCAAAATTATGGTAACTCCTTCAACATCACCACCAATGGGAGGATTTAATTTTGTTACCTGAACTTCAATTTTTAAAACAGAAAGCAATTCTTTTAAAACCCGATCTATAATTCTTTGTGCCACGTGTTCTAAAAGTTTGGCACGTATTGCCATTTCTTCCACCACAATTCGATTTAAATCTACATAGTCCACTGTATCATTTAGTTCATCTGTTTGGGCAGATGGTTTTAAATTGGTTTTTATAGTTAAATCTACACGATAATTACTTCCAATTTTTGCTTCTTCTTCTAAACATCCGTGATAAGAAAAGATTCGAATATTAGTTAATTTTATTTTTCCCATTATTTTTTTGTTTCAGGTTTCAAGTTCAAAGTTAGTTAGTTTTTTCAACTTTTTAAACAACTTTAAACCTTAAACTTGAAACATTTTCTATCTTTGTCAAAAGAAAGAAAATTATTATGTCTGCAGAAGAAAAATCTTTAAATTTTATAGAACAAATAATAGAAGACGATTTAAAAAACGGTTTGTCTTCAGATAAATTACGTTTTCGTTTTCCTCCAGAACCTAACGGATATTTACATATTGGTCACGCCAGTGCTATTTGCCTTAATTTTGGTTTAGGTATCGATTATAAAGCACCTGTTAATTTGCGTTTTGATGATACGAATCCTTCAAAAGAAGAACAAGAGTTTGTGGATGCAATTAAAAAAGATGTCGAATGGCTAGGTTTTAAATGGGATAAAGAATGTTATGCCTCAGATTATTTCCAACAATTATACGATTGGGCGGTAGAATTAATTAAAAAAGACAAAGCCTATGTAGACAGCCAGTCTTCTGAAGATATGGCCATTCAAAAAGGAACACCCACTTCGCCAGGAACAGATTCGCCTTTTAGAACCCGTTCCATAGAAGAAAATTTAGACTTATTTACACGTATGAAAAACGGAGAATTCGAGAAAGGAACTCACGTTTTACGTGCTAAAATAAGTATGAAAGCTAATAATATGTTAATGCGTGACCCTATTATTTATCGTATTATGCATGCTCATCATCATCGCACTGGTAATGATTGGTGTATCTATCCAATGTACGATTGGGCACATGGAGAAAGTGATTATTTAGAACAAATTTCTCACTCATTCTGTACGTTAGAATTTTTACCACATAGAGAATTATATGATTGGTTTTTAAATCAAATTTATGACGAAACCAAAGTAAGACCAAAACAAAGAGAATTTGCTCGTAGAAATTTATCACACACGGTTGTTTCTAAACGTAAATTATTACAATTAGTAGAAGAAAAACACGTTACCGCTTGGGACGATCCTAGAATGAGTACGATTTCTGGTATGAGAAGACGTGGAATTACAGCAACCGCTATTCGGAATTTTGCCAATACAATCGGAATTGCAAAACGTACCAATTTAATTGATGTATCGCTTTTAGATTTTTGTATTCGTGAAGATTTAAATAAAATTGCACCTCGTGTGATGGCGGTTTTAAATCCAATAAAACTAGTTATTACTAATTATCCTGAAGGAAAAGAAGAATGGTTAACTGCTGAAAACAATCCAGAAGAAGAAATAATGACCTTTAGAGAAGTGCCTTTTTCTAAAGAATTATATATTGAAAGAGAAGATTTTCAAGAAGAAGCACACAAGAAATTTTTCCGTTTAACCTTAGGAACTGAAGTACGATTAAAAAATGCGTATATTATTAAAGGAGAATCTGTTGTAAAAGATGCAGCAGGAAATATTACAGAAATTCATTGTACTTATGATATAGATTCTAAATCGGGAAGCGGCACAGAAGCTAGTAATAGAAAAGTAAAAGGCGTAATTCATTGGGTATCTATAGCACACGCTAAAGAAGCGGAAGTCAGATTGTACGACCGTCTTTTTACACACGAAAATCCTGATGGAAACAAAGAGGTTGATTTTAAAGAATACATCAACCCAGAGTCTTTAAAAGTGATTACAGGCTATGTTGAACCTAGTTTACAAACCGCAAAAGAATTAGATCATTTTCAATTTCAGCGTTTGGGTTATTTTTGTGTAGATAGAGAGTCATCAGCAGAAAAATTAGTGTTTAACAAAACGGTTGGCTTAAGAGATACTTGGGCAAAAGTTTCTGAACAATAAAAAAAGTAGTAAGATTCTTGTACTAAGAATTAAGACTTCAAACCTATAAGATGTTTTTTCTTGTAGGTTTTTTTATTCCTTTTTTGTGCCGGTTTCATAGTATTAGAAAAAACTATTAAAATAATAATTAGTATAAGTTTTGCCTTTAATAAATGGCTTTCATAAATAAATTTTAAAACAAAAACTTTTTAGGTAAAGTAATTTTTACATCCCGATTACTAAAAGTGTCTAAAAAACGCATTATTTTAATTTTAGCTATAAAAAAGGTTTTTTTTAATCTTGACAGGTTTCTATTTAACAATTAGACACAAAAAAACCATCAAATAAATAAAATTGATGGTTTTGTAAAGTAAATCTGAAAAGTTCAGATAATAAAATTTTTTTAAGCTTCGCTAGTATCGCTTGGATTATAATCTGCCGATGTGTGGTCATTTTTTTTCTTAGCTCGTTTTGGCTGATTTTTCATAGTTTCACCAATTTGGTTACTGGCTGTAAAACTTGCTACCATATTATTTAACATATCACTTCCGGCTTGAGGCGAGTTTGGTAATAAAATTAAATTACTATTTGTATCGGCTCCAATAGCTTGTAAGGTATCATAATGTTGGGTAACCACAATTAATGCTGAAGCTTCTTGCGAATTAATTCCTACGTTGTTTAACACCTCTACACTTTCTACCAATCCACGAGCAATTTCTCTACGTTGGTCTGCGATACCTTGTCCTTGTAATTTTTTACTTTCAGCTTCTGCTTTGGCTTTAGCTACAATTCGGATACGTTGTGCTTCTGATTCAAATTCTGCCGCCGTTTTTTCTCTATCAGCCGCGTTAATTCTATTCATCGCATTTTTTACTTGAATATCTGGATCGATATCGGTTACTAATGTATTGATAATATCATATCCGTAAGTAGTCATAGATTCGTTTAATTCACGTTTTACCGCAATAGCAATGTCGTCTTTTCTCAAAAACACATCATCTAAAATTAATTTAGGCACTTCGGCACGAACCACATCAAAAACATAAGCCGTAATTTGATCGTGTGGATATTCTAATTTGTAAAACGCTTCGTACACTTTTGTTTGAATTACGTTAAACTGCACCGAAACTTTCATTTTAATAAAAACGTTGTCTTTTGTTTTTGTTTCAATAATAACGTCTAATTGTTGAATTCTAAGATTTACTCTTCCTGCAACTCTATCTATTACAGGAATTTTTAATTGTAACCCCGAACTTCTAATACTTGTAAATTTTCCAAAACGCTCTATTACAACAGCGGTTTGTTGCTTTACAGTGAAAAAGGAACTTAGTAAGATAAATAATCCTAAAACAAGGATAAAAATGATAATTGGAGACATAAGTGATAATTTTAAGTTATACTAATTATACGCGGCTTTTAAATAAAAGTTACAAGAAGCACAAATTATCACTTATATCTTAATTTTGATGTTTATAAAGTTGCAATTGCTGTTTCAATTCTGCTTGCTGTTTCTGCTTTTCCAATTAGCTCTATAATATCAAATAAATGCGGTCCTTTTAATGCACCAACTAAACTTAATCGCAACGGTTGCATTACTTTGCCCATTCCAATTTCATTTGTCGTCATCCATTCTTTTAATAAGGTTTCTATGTTTAAAGAACTAAATTCTGTAATATCTTGTAATTGCTTTAGTACTTGTTTCATCAATTCTGGCGTCTCTTCTTTCCAATTCTTAGCTGCTTTTTCATCGTAAGATGTTGGTGTAACAAAGAAATAATCGGCTAAATCCCAAAACTCTGTAATAAAATTAGCGCGTTCTTTAATGGAACTAACTACTCTTGTAATGTCTAAAGAAGTTGAAATTCCTTTTTCTTTTATGATTACTTTAAACGCTTCGGCTAAACTTTCATCCGTTTGTTTTTGTAAGTATTGATGATTGAACCATTTGTTTTTTTCTGGATCAAATTTTGCACCTGATTTATGAATTCGTTTTAAATCGAATTTTTCAATAAGTTCTGCTAAACTAAATATTTCTTGTTCCGTTCCGTCATTCCAACCCAATAATGCCAAAAAGTTAATTACGGCTTCAGGGAAAAACCCAGTTTCCTTATAACCCTTCGAAGTTCCTTCAGCAGTTGTCCACTGTAAAGGAAACACAGGAAACCCTAATTTATCACCATCACGTTTGCTTAATTTTCCGTTTCCAATAGGTTTTAAAATCAAAGGCAAATGCGCAAATTCAGGTGCTTCCCAACCAAATGCTCTGTAAAGCATCACGTGTAAAGGCATAGAAGGCAACCATTCTTCCCCTCTAATTACGTGCGAAGTTTCCATTAAATGATCATCTACAATATTTGCCAAATGGTAAGTTGGCATTCCATCTGATTTAAACAAGACTTTATCGTCAAGTAAATTGGTATCAAAATGTACCTCACCACGAATAATGTCTTGTAATTGCAAGGTTTCGTTAACAGGTGTTTTAAAACGAATTACAAAATGTTCTCCATTGGCAATACGAGTTTTTACTATTTCCTCTGAAAAATTCAAAGAAGTATCTAATGTTTCTCTAACGGTATGGTTATATATAAATGTTTTTCCTTCTGTTTCTGCATTTTTACGAAGTTCGTCCAGTTTTTCAGGAGTATCAAAAGCATAATAGGCCCATCCAGATTGAATTAATTCTTCCGCGTATTGCTTATAAATTTCTTTTCTATCCGATTGACGGTAGGGCCCAAATTTTTCATTTTTCCCAATGGTTTCGTCTGGAGAAATGCCTAACCATTCTAAAGCTTCAAAAATATAATCTTCCGCTTCCGCTACAAAACGAGTTTGGTCCGTATCTTCTATTCTAATATAAAAAGTCCCGCCGTGTTTTTTAGCAAATAAATAATTAAAAAGCGCGGTTCTTACCCCACCTATATGCAAAGGCCCTGTTGGACTTGGGGCAAATCGTACTCTAATCGGTCTATTCATCTTAATAAATTTTTGGCAAAGATACTATTTTGAACACAGATTATAGAAATTATAGAAATATTTAAAATTTTATAATCGTCAGTTTTAACACATTTTTATCTTGTTATTGGTTTTTGAAATTGAAATTGTTATTGATTTTTTTTGTAGTTTTATCGGTTATAAACAAAAGAGTAACAATTTTGGAAAAAAAAGCCATAATTTACGATAAATTAGAAAGCTTTATTAAAAAGTTTTACACGAATGAGTTAATAAAAGGAGCGCTTCTTTTTTTAACTATTGGTTTATTATATTTTATTTTTACCTTTTTAATTGAATATTTTCTTTGGTTTGATTCATTAGGCAGAACCATTTTGTTTTGGTTATTTTTGTTGGTGGAAGCACTTTTGTTAGTTAAATTTATTGTGATACCCGTATCCAAATTATTTAAAATTCAAAAAGGGTTAAACTACACCGAAGCTTCAAAAATTATAGGAATACATTTTGATGAAGTTCAAGATAAACTACTTAATTTTTTGCAATTATCAAATACAACTCAGCCTTCAGAATTGGTATTGGCTTCTATTGAACAAAAAGCAAAAAACTTACAACCCATTCCGTTTTCAAATGCTATAAATTTTAAAAGCAACAAAAAATATTTGCCTTTTGCGCTTATTCCATTGTTATTTCTTTTGTTTTTTTATCTTTCTGGAAATTCAGATGTGATTTCAAAAAGTTTTGCAAGAGTAGTCCAATATGATACTAATTTTGAAAAACCAGCTGCGTTTAAGTTTGAAATTATTTCCAACAATCTAAACGTGGAACAAAACAAATCTTTTAAATTAGTTGTAAGAACTGTAGGTTCAGTTATTCCTGAAAATGCATCAATTTTAATCAATAATGAAGAATATTTTTTAGAAAACACATCACCTGGAAATTTTACGTATCAATTCGATAATGTTCAGAAAGACATTACATTTCATTTAAAATCGAATGACATTACTTCTTCAGATTATGTGTTAAATGTTGTTAATGTGCCTACTATTTCTTCGTTTACTATGCAATTAAATTTTCCAAATTATTTAGGAAAAAAACCAGAAATTATTCAAGGAACAGGAAACGCGGTTATTCCTGAAGGGACATTAGTTACTTGGAAAATAAATACTTTTGCTACAACAGAAGTGGCTTTTAAAAAAGAATCAATTTCTGATTTATTTAGCCAAAAAGAAAATCAATTTTTCCATACCAAACGAATTGTAAATACAACAGATTATCAAATTTCAATTTCTAATTCTCGTTTAAAAAACTACGAAAACCTTCAATATAAATTGACAATTTTAAAAGATCAGTTTCCGAGTATTTCTGTAACCGAAACACCTGATAGTTTAAAATTAAAACAAAAAGTAGTTATCGGACAAGTGTCTGATGATTATGGCATGTCTAAATTACAAGTGGTGTTTTATGACAAAAACAAACCAAATATTCTTTTCAAAAAAGGCTTGATTTTAAAGAACAAAGTGGTGGACCAATTTGTATATGCTTTTCCTGACGGAATAACGTTACAACCAGGAATTAATTATGAATATTATTTCGAAGTATTTGATAATGATGTAGTTAATGGTTTAAAATCGTCAAAATCAACTGTTTTTTCACATTCTGAATTAACTAAAGAACAAAAAGAGCAAAAATCACTTAAAGAACAGCAATCCAACATCAATAGTTTACAAAAAGCATTAGAAAATCAAGACAAACAGTTTGAAGCTTTTGACAAACTTAAAAAGCTTGACAAACAAAAAGACAACTTAGATTATAAAGACCAAAAGAAGATTCAAGATTTTCTAAATCGTCAAAAACAACAAGATGAAATGATGAAAGAATTTTCTGAAAAAATGAAGGAAAATCTGGAACAATTTAAGCCTGAACAAAAAGACGAAATGAAACAAGAGCTTTTAAACCGTTTAGAAAAAAACGAGAAACAAGCTGCAAAAAACGAAAAGCTTTTAAAAGAACTGGAAGAGTTGGCTAAAAAATTAGAAAAAGAAGAATTATTTGATAAAGCAGATAAATTAAAACAACAAGCCAAAACACAGCAAAAATCTTTAGAGCAATTAGTGGAGCTTACTAAAAGATATTATGTGGAACAAAAAGCAGAACAATTAGCGGATAAATTAGATAAATTAGCTACTAAACAAGATAAACTTTCAGACAAAGAAAGCCCAACGAAAGAGGAACAAGAAAAGCTTTCAAATGAATTTGAAGAATTAAAAAAAGAGTTAAATGAATTAGAAAAAGAAAACAAAGAATTGAAATCGCCTATGGATATTCCAAACGACAAAGGCGATCAAAAAGACGTTGACCAAGAACAACAAAAAGCAGAAGATAATTTAGAAAAGAAAGAGCAAAAACAAGCCAAAAAGAACCAAAAAGCCGCGGCTCAAAAAATGAAAGAAATGAGTCAAAAAATGTCTGATTCTATGTCTTCAGGTGAAATGGAAGATAACGCTGAAGACGCAAAAGTCTTACGTCAAATTTTAGATAATTTATTGTCTTTTTCATTCGATCAAGAAAAAGTAATGAAACAATTTAAATCCGTTTCTAATTCAAAATCTAACGTAAGCGCTTTGTTAAAAAACCAGCAAGATTTAAAAACACAATTCAAACATGTTGACGATAGTTTGTTTGCTTTGTCTTTACGTCAACCCAAACTTTCTGACTTGGTATTAAAAGAAGTAGAAGAAATCCATTATAATTTAGATAAGTCTATTGAAAATTTAGTAGCCACTACCCGTGCAAAAGGAATTTCACACCAACAATTTACATTGTCTTCAGCTAATAAACTAGCCGATTTTCTAAGTAATTTGCAAAGCGAAATGAGTATGAGTATGTCTTCATCAGGTGGTGGTGGAAAACCAAAGCCAGGCAAAGGAAAAGGCGGCCAATTGTCTGATATTATTTCTAAACAAAAAGGGTTGGGCGATAAAATGAAAGACGGCAAACCCAAACCTGGTGAGGGACAAAAACCTGGACAAGGCAAAAAAGGAGGTCAAGAAGGTGAAGGCGGCTCTCAAGGTAACGAAGGAAAAGACGGCGAAGGCGAGGCTGCAAAATTATTAGAAATAATCAAAGAACAACAAGAGTTGCGTGAGTCTTTACAAAATGAATTAAATAAAAATGGTATGGGCGGCACAGGTCAAAACGCCTTAAAACAAATGAAAGAACTAGAAAAGCAATTGATTAATAAAGGACTTACGCAAGACAACATGAATCGTGCGCTTCAAATTCATCACGAATTGTTAAAATTAGAATCAGCTATTAAACATCAAGGACAAGACACAAAAAGAGAGTCGAATACGAATAAAACAGATTTTCTAGGAAGCAACCAACCCCTTCCTCCTGCCCTTTTAAATTATTTAAAAAGTGTAGAAATATTAAACAGACAAAGCTTACCTTTGCAACCCAATTTTAACACCAAAGTGCAACAATATTTTAAAAACAATGATTAGTTTTAATTACGAATCTGATTTTATTTTAGATCAAGAAGAGCGTTTTGCTTCTTGGATTGAAACTATTATTACGTCTGAAAGTAAAACCGTAGGGGAAATTGCTTATGTTTTTTGTGATGATGAATATTTACACACCATTAATATGCAGTATTTAAACCATGATACGCTTACAGATATTATTAGTTTTGATTACACAGAAGGCGATAGAATTAGTGGTGATATTTTTATTTCTATTGAAAGAGTTAAAGACAATGCAATAGATTTTGAAGTTTCTTTTGAGGAAGAATTAAAACGTGTTTTAGCTCACGGCGTTTTACATTATTGTGGATACAAAGACAAAACAGTTACTGACGCCACTTTAATGCGTAGTAAAGAAGAAGAAAAAATAAAATTGTTCCACGTGGAACTACAGTAAAATAATTTAGTCTTTTTGGTTCGCCTGAATTAAAAAGACGTTTAAAATTAACCACGTGTTTCACGTGGAACAAAAAGATATGTTTCAAGAAAAATACGATGTAATTGTTGTGGGTGCCGGACACGCAGGTTGCGAGGCTGCTGCCGCTGCCGCTAATATGGGTTGTAGTACTTTATTGGTTACTATGAACTTGCAAAACATTGCCCAAATGTCTTGTAATCCAGCTATGGGAGGTATTGCAAAAGGTCAAATTGTTCGTGAAATTGATGCTTTAGGCGGTTATTCAGGGATTGTTTCTGACATAACAGCCATTCAGTTTAAAATGTTGAATCTCTCTAAGGGGCCCGCTATGTGGTCGCCTCGATGTCAATCAGACCGCATGCGTTTTGCCGAAGAATGGAGAATGATGTTAGAAGGCACTCCGAATTTAGATTTTTATCAAGAAATGGTTTCGGGTATTTTAACCGATGCCAATCAGATTGTAGGCATTAAGACGTCTTTGGGTTTAGAAATTAAAGCTAAAACGGTAGTACTTACCAACGGAACCTTTTTAAATGGTTTAATTCATATCGGAGACAAACAATTTGGAGGAGGTCGTGCAGGTGAAAGCGCTTCTTTTGGCATCACTGAAGATTTATTGAAATTAGGTTTTGAATCTGGAAGAATGAAAACAGGAACACCGCCTCGTGTAGACGGTCGTTCTTTAGATTATTCTAAAATGGTTGAACAACCTGGAGATATAAATCCTTCTAAATTTTCGTATTCTGACATTACCCAACCTTTAACAGATCAGCGTTCTTGTTACATGACTTATACTTCAGAAAAAGTCCACGATTTATTACGCGAAGGTTTTGATAGAAGCCCTATGTTTAACGGACGAATTAAATCTATCGGACCAAGATATTGCCCTTCTATTGAAGACAAAATCAATCGTTTTGCCGATAAAGAACGTCATCAATTGTTTATTGAACCAGAAGGTTGGAAAACCTGCGAAGTTTATGTAAACGGTTTCTCCACCTCACTACCAGAAGATGTGCAATTTAAAGCTTTACGTTCTGTTGAAGGGTTTGAAAACGTGAAGTTTTTCCGCCCAGGTTATGCTATTGAGTACGATTACTTCCCTCCTACACAATTAAAGCACACGCTAGAAACAAAGTTAATTAACGGCTTGTTTTTTGCTGGTCAAATCAATGGTACCACTGGTTATGAAGAAGCCGCTTCACAAGGATTAATGGCAGGAATCAACGCGGCATTACAAGTTCAAGAAAAAGAACCCTTAATTTTAAAAAGAGACGAAGCATATATTGGCGTTTTGATCGATGATTTAATTACAAAAGGCACGGAAGAACCATACAGAATGTTTACTTCTCGAGCAGAATACAGAACGTTATTACGACAAGACAATGCCGACTTAAGATTAACTCCAAAAGGATATACTATTGGTTTAGCAAAAGAAGCTCGTTTGAAGCGAATGGAATATAAATTAGATGCATCTGAAAGGTTCGTTACTTTCTTTAAAGAAACAAGTATTAAAGCAGAAGTTGCAAATCCTATTTTAGAAGCAAAAGGATCTAGTTTGATGACGCAAGGGGATAAAATGTTTAAAGTTTTTTCGCGTCCACAAATTGATTTAGTTGATATTTTAAAGTTTACAGCTGTTACAGATTATATTTCAGAAAATAATTTAGATCAGGAAGTGATTGAACAAGCCGAAATTCAAGTGAAATATTCGGGTTATATCGAAAAAGAGAAAAATCACGCAGATAAAGTGAATCGCCTAGAAGATGTTCGCATTCCAGACCACTATGATTTTGATAAAATTAAAGCAATTTCTATTGAAGCGCGTCAAAAACTAACAAAAATTAGACCGACTACCATAGCACAGGCCTCACGCATTAGTGGTGTATCACCAAGTGATATTTCGGTATTATTAATACATATGGGAAGATAATCATACTTATGGTTTAATCGTTTCGTAAATCCAAAATCTAAAATCGTAACTTTTTAGGTTCCACGTGAAACAACCTTGTTAAAGTCAATAAATAAAGAATAAATGAAATTTTTAGAAGAAAACCAATTTATAATAGTTAAAGACCATTCCGTTTCAAAAGAAACCTTTTCCTTGTTATACAACAAAGAATATGATATTTTAAAAACACACCCTACACCATCGTTAGATATTTTACCAAAATATTACGAAAGTGAAGATTATATTTCGCATACAGATGGTAAAAGAACGCCGTTTGAAAAAATATATCATGTAGTAAAACGTAATGCCATTAAAGGAAAGGTTGCTTTAATTTCGAAACAACAACAAAACAAAGGACAATTGTTAGACATTGGTTGTGGTACAGGCGATTTTTTAGTAGAAGCCAAAAACCAAGGTTGGACTATTTTGGGTTTCGAACCTAATTCCGATGCAAAAGCATTAGCAAATCAAAAAGGAGTTTTGTGTACGGATGATATATTTTCCTTGCCAGAAAACACGTTTGATGTGGTAACTATGTGGCACGTTTTAGAGCACGTACCAAATTTAACAGATTACATTGCTAATTTAAAACGAATTGTTAAACCAAATGGAACCATTATTATAGCGGTACCAAATTATAAATCATTCGATGCAAAATATTACAATCGTTTTTGGGCGGCATATGATGTGCCTCGACATTTATGGCATTTTTCAAAAACCAGTATAAAAAGATTGTTTTCCGATGTCGATATGGAATTGAAAAAAGTAAAACCTATGTGGTTTGATAGTTTTTATGTTTCCTTATTATCTGAAAAATATAAAAAAGGAAAAATGAGTTTTGTAAAAGGATTTTTAGTTGGTTTATGTTCCAATGTGTCAGGGTTGTTCAAAAGCGAATTTTCATCGCACATTTACATCATAAAAAACAAGTAAAACGCAAATAAGCGCGTTTTTAAGAGGAATTAAACGCATAAACACCTAATAAGTCTCGAGAAAAAAGATGTTTTATAAAACGCCGGTTAAAACAAGTTGTTTTTAATAGTAATTTCTTATTATAAATTAAACTACTCATAAGATTTTCTTATAGTTCTGGTTTAATAATTTATTTTTGAAAAAAGAATTAAAAATTAAAAGAAACCTATTATTTTTACCAAAATTACAAAATCGGTTTTAGAAACCGATTCCTATTAATAATCATATTATAAAAAAATGAAAAAATTAGTAAGCATGGTTGCATTAAGTGTAGCATTCATTTCTTGTCAAGAAACAACAACTTCAAAAGCAGATTTTAAAACAGGTTATATTGATACTTCTGTTTTATTAGAAAAATACGAAAAATTTAAAGATGAAAACGAAAAATTTAAAGTTAAATCTGAAGAATTAGGACGTCCATTAGAAGCTAAAGGCAGACAATTACAAGCAGAAAAAGATGCTTTTCAGCGTAATGCACAAGCCAACGGACAGGCTTGGGCACAACAAAAATATGGCGAATTACAACAAAGAGAGCAGCAAATTTTACAAGAAAGAGACCAAGTTTTAGCACAAATTCAAACAGAAGGTGGAAAATTACAAGACACTCTAATTAAACAAGTAAAAAAATATATCAGAGAATTCGGTAAAAAACAAAAATTCGATTATATTTTTACTACTTCAGAAGACGCTCCTTCTGTAATTTATGCTAAAGATTCGTATAATTTAACGGATAAGCTACTAAAAGAGCTAAACGATCAATATAAAGCAACGAAAGAAAAAAAATAACAATTTAGCCTTGAGAAATCAAGGCTTTTTTATTTTTTAGTGTTTTGAATTTGTTTCAGAATCTATTTTCTATTAAATTTGTTTATCATCGAACAATTCAATTCTTTGCCATTACTCTTAACCTAAATTATACGCCAAATGAACCATCTATCAAAAGCCGCTAGGTACACCTTACAATTTATCAACCAAACCAACAAATCTGTTTTTTTAACAGGTAAAGCAGGTACTGGAAAAACTACTCTTCTTAAAGAAATTATTGCCACTTCACATAAAAATACGGTAGTGGTTGCTCCAACTGGAATTGCCGCGCTTAATGCTGGAGGCGTTACTATTCATTCCATGTTTCAATTGCCGTTCGCGGCATTTATTCCGGATTATAAAGTTATAAATTCCAATTCGTATCAATATAAATTTGAAACTAAAAGCACAATTAGCAAACATTTCAGGATGAATGGCACTAAAAAGCAAGTGCTGGTAAATTTAGAATTGCTAATTATTGATGAAGTTTCCATGCTTCGTCCAGACGTGTTGGATGCAATCGATTTTATGCTTCAAAAAGTACGTAGAATTGATGCACCTTTTGGCGGTGTTCAAGTGCTTTTTATAGGCGATTTATTACAATTACCGCCCGTAATTAAGCAAGAAGAATGGTACGAATTAAAGAACTATTATCAAGGCATGTTCTTTTTTCATTCGCAAGTCATACAACAAAATCCACCCTTATATATTGAATTGGATAAAATTTATCGTCAAGATGACGAAGTATTCATTTCTATTTTAAACAACCTGAGAAATAATAAAATTACAACTGAGAATATTGCTGTTTTAAATCAATATGTAAATCCAAATTTTAATATAAAAAACCATAACGGCTGTATTATTGTTACCACGCACAACGCCAAAGCAGACGAAATTAATAAAGAGGCTTTAACTGAATTAAAAGTAAAAACAGTTTCTTACTTTCCTGAAATTGTAGAAGATTTTCCCGAAAAAATGTATCCTATTGAACCAAAAATGGATTTAAAAGTGGGCGCTCAAGTCATGTTTATTAAAAACGACACCTCTTTTGAAAAAAATTATTTTAACGGGAAAATAGGTACAATTACTTCCTTAGCTGAAAAAGAAATTTTGGTATATTTTGAAGCAGAAAACAAAACCGTTGAAGTAGATCTTTATACTTGGGAAAACATAAAATATACAGTTAATCCTAACACAAAAGAAATTGAGGAAACCGTTGTAGGAACATTTAGTCATTATCCATTAAAGTTAGCTTGGGCCATTACAGTGCATAAAAGTCAAGGATTAACATTTGACAACGCTGCATTAGATGTTTCACGTGTTTTTGCGCCTGGACAAGCGTATGTAGCTTTATCCCGACTTCGTTCGTTAAAAGGCTTAATTTTACTTTCTCCGATACAATTAAATGGCATTTCTTCCGATACAGAAGTATTAAATTATGCCAATAATAAAGCAGATGAAATCGTATTAGAAAAATCATTAGCAGCAGAAACGAAGCATTTTTTACGTTTAGAATTGTGTAAAAGTTTCGATTTCAGACAATTGGCACAAGAATGGCGCAATCATTTATTTTCGTATAATGACGAAGTAGCCAATTCATCTAAATCAAAATACCGAATTTGGGCAAAACAAAACGAAAGTATAGTGGCGGCTTTATTGGATTCTTCTCAGAAATTTAGCAATCAAATCCAGAAAATTTGTTACCAAGAAACTATCGATATTCCCTTTTTAGCGGAACGATGCGAAGCCGCTTATCAGTATTATTTTAAAACATTAGATTATCAGGTGACCGATTTGCTTTTGAAAATAGCCGAAGTGAGTAATTTGAAAAAAGTAAAAACGTTTCACGAGGAACTTTTAGAACTTGAAGAAATTCAAGTAAAAACGGTTTTACAATTGAAAAAATCAATGCTATTGATTAAAAATTTAGTTAACGGAATAGATTTTAATAAAAACACCATGTCGTCTGATGAAATGAAGTATTATAAAATTAATAAAATTGCTTCGTTATCGGAAAAATTCAAGGAAATTGATGGTTTTGTAGCCAAAGACCATTCGGAAACCTTTAGTAAGAAAACCAAAGCCAAAAAAGACAAATCCACCGAACCAAAAAAGACAACCATTGAAATCACTTTAGAGCTTTGGAAACAAAATTTGTCCGTGGAAGAAATTGCAGCCAAACGAAAATTAACCGTAAGTTCCATTTATTTACATTTTACCAAACTTATTCAAATGGAAGCGTTAACCATCTCAGACATCATGTCCGATGAAAAAATTGCGGCTCTAGAAGAAGTGTTTAAGGACTATAACGATGAAGGTTTAGGTGTTTTAAAAGAAAAACATGGCAATCAATTCTCTTGGGAAGAATTGCGTTTGTTTAAAGTGAGCTTGAAATAAAAAAACTCAGATTATTCTGAGTTTTTTTTATAACGTAATTCCAAAATCGTAAATCGTAATTTTGTTACAGCCAATACACGCCCAACAAAGCTGGAATTAAATAAATGACAATTGTTCTAGAGCCGTCATAATCTTTTGCAACTCGTTGTCCAAAAAGCAATAACAAAAGCGTTACACACGAAACCATGCAAGCATAATCGCCTAGAATAGTTCTGCCGCTCGTAATGTTTTCAGCAATTCCCATAATCGACAATACACCAGCTACAATTTCTAAAGCTAAAACGGTTAACAAAGCCGCGGGCACTTGGTTTTTTAAAAACGTTTGAGAAAAATGGCTTTTTAACCAACTTACATTTCCGTTCCAATCGGCAATTTTATCGTATCCTGATTGTAAAAAAGTAATCGCTAAAAATGCTAGTAATAGTAGTGCAAATTCATTCATAGTATTTATTTTTTGGTTTGATTATGCGTTTAATTTATTTCTTTTTTATGCAACAATCGTGTTAACTTTATCGATAAATCGGTTAAAATAATATTGCTGTTTCCGTTTCTTTCAATATGATAAATGGCGTCTTCCAATTCTTTAAAAATTTCCGAAATATTATTTCCGTGAACAAATGGCGCAAATTTTTCTAGTTTAAAATTCTCAAAATTTGGTTCTAAATACACCAAATCAGTAGCCTGATAATTCAACAACAAAGCTTGACGAAAAAATTGTATACAAAATTGTAAAAAGTTTTTTTGCGTTTCTCTGCCTTCTTTGGAAATAGTACTGCTCCAAGAAATTAAGTCGGCAATTACGCTTGCATTTCCTTTAGCTTTAAATGCGGCACGAACCCAGTTGATAAACCATTCTTCAAATACAGAATCATCACTATCTTGATGTAAGATATGTAAGGCTTTATTGTAATTTCCTTCACACTGATGGGCTATTTTTTTTGCCAAATTTGCCTCAATTTGATGACTGGAAATTAACTTATCGGTTATAATTTGTTCCGGTATAGCTAAAAAATCCACCACTTGACAACGAGAAATAATCGTTTGTAATAAATCGTCAATACTTTCAGAAATTAAAATAAAAACGGTTTTTTCTGGTGGTTCTTCCAATAATTTCAGTAATTTATTTGCTGCGTCTGTTCTCATTTTATCCGCCATCCAAATAATCATTACTTTGTAGCCACCTTCGTATGCTTTTAAAGATAAATTTTTATTAATTGCTGCCGATTCTTTAACACTTATAATTCCTTGTTTTTTTGGAATTTCTAATTTTTTATACCAGTCGAATAAACTACCATAGGGGTTTTCTTTAACAAAACCGCGCCACGGATCTAAAAAATTGGTGCTAACAACATTATCGCCTTTTACTTCGTCTGTAGCAGTAATTGGATACACAAAATGCATATCGGGATGCGAAAAATGCTCAAATTTTAAGTTGCAAGCGCCGTTTCCAGTATTGTTTTCTCCACCAGTATTATTACATAAAATGTACTGCGCATAAGCAATTGCCATTGGTAACGTTCCCGAACCCTCAGGACCAACAAACAATTGTGCATGCGGCACTCTTCCGGCGTTAGCGGTAGTAATTAAAAAGTTTTTTATATGGTCCTGTCCAAGTATGTCTTTAAATAGCATGTAGCAAATATAAGTGATTTTTATCTTGGTTTAAAATCAAAATTTTATATTTGCACATATCTTAAAGACACAACATCAAACTAAAAACAACAAAACACTATCCTATGAAAACTATTTTCGACATCAATTTTAAAAATAAAAAAGCCTTAATCCGTGTAGATTTTAATGTGCCTTTAGATGAAAATTTTAAAGTTACCGATGCCAACCGAATTGAAGCCGCAAAACCTACTATTGATAAGATTTTAAACGATGGTGGAGCAGTAATTTTAATGTCGCACTTAGGAAGACCAAAAGGAAAAGAACAGAAATATTCTTTGAGCCATATTATTTATAAAATTGAAGAAGTATTAGGAAAAAAAGTAAAATTTGCTTCAGATTGTAGAGGCGAAATTGCGAAAGAAGCCGCTGCAAATCTTCAAAACGGCGAAATATTAGTATTGGAAAATTTACGTTTTTATCCCGAAGAAGAGGCAGGAGATGTTGAATTTTCTAAAGAATTAGCAAGTTTGGGCGATGTATACGTAAACGACGCTTTCGGAACGGCACATAGAGCGCACGCTTCAACTACAATTATTGCAAACGAATTTCCAAATGATAAATGTTTCGGCGCTTTATTAGCAAAAGAAATTGAAAGCATCAATAAAGTATTAAAAAACTCTGAAAAACCAGTAACCGCAATACTTGGAGGAAGTAAAGTTTCCTCTAAAATCACCATTATTGAAAACATTTTAGACAAAGTGGATCATATGATTATTGGTGGTGGAATGACGTTTACGTTTATCAAAGCGATGGGCGGTAACATTGGAGATTCTATTTGCGAAGACGACAAAATGGAATTGGCTTTAGACATTATGAAACAAGCTACGGCAAAAGGGGTGAAAATTCATTTACCTGTAGATGTTTTGGCTGCTGATGCCTTTTCTAATGAAGCGAATACTCAAGTGGTAAACGTAGCTGAAATTCCTGCTGGATGGCAAGGTTTAGACGCGGGTCCGAAAACATTAGAGCAATTTAAAGAAGTAGTTTTAAACTCAAAAACCATACTTTGGAACGGACCAATCGGTGTGTTTGAATTGCCAACGTTTGCAAACGGAACCATTTCCCTTGGCGATTTTATTGCCGAATCTACTAAAAACGGCTGTTTCTCTTTAGTGGGAGGTGGTGATAGTGTAGCCGCAGTTAAACAATTTGGTTTAGAAGACAAAATGAGCTACGTTTCTACAGGTGGCGGCGCGATGTTGGAAATGTTAGAAGGAAAAACCTTACCAGGAATTGCTGCTATTTTGAAGTAGAAAATCATAAAATCATTGATAACATTTAACGCTATTATTGATACTTATTTGTAATCCTAACCTTTCTAAATCACCGATGAAATCCCTAAAAAAACGTTAAAACGTAAAATATAAACGTTAAAAGTTGGGTAGTTAGCAATAAATAAAATATATTTGCGTTTGTACAAGTAATTGTATATTAATGATTTAGATAAAATGCTCCGGAATTTATGGAGAAAAAACAAAAAAAGCATGAAAAAAATAGTTTTAGTAATCCTTAGTCTTTTTCTAACAAACGCTTTGTTTGCACAAGAAAATAATCAGATCATACCCGCACTTTTTACACCAAAAATATCGTATTTAGACTCTCTTAAAGCTACGTTTTCTAACCACGCTACAAGCAATTGTATCGATGAAAGATGGATGAAAGAAATAGCAGACGCTACGTTATCAAACGAAATGTTTTTTGATATTGAAAACATGAATATCGACGAGAAAGTAGCTTATAATTTAGATACAGAATTACTAAAAAAGAGATTACACAAATTAGACGTTCAATCGCCATTTGTAATTGAATACAATCCAGCTTTGGAAAACGTAATTAAATCGTTCTTAAAAAACAGGTCAAAAAGTTTTGAAAGACAAATGGCCATAGCGGAATATTATTTTCCTTTGTTTGAAGAAAAATTATCAAAATACAATTTACCTTTAGAAATTAAATATTTAGCGATTGTAGAATCTGCTTTACAGCCTAAAGCAAAATCTAAAGTTGGTGCTGGTGGATTGTGGCAATTTATGCCAGAAACTGGTAAACAGTACAAATTGAAAATTACAACTTATGTTGACGAGCGTCATGATCCAATAAAATCAACAGAAGCCGCTTGTCATTACATGATGAATATGTACGAAATTTTTGGTGATTGGAGCTTGGTTTTGGCTTCGTACAATTGCGGACCAAGTAATGTTTCTAAAGCCATTAGACGTTCTGGAGGCAAAACAGATTATTGGGAAATTAGAAAATATTTACCAAGAGAAACCGCCAACTATTTACCTGCTTTTTTAGCTACCATGTATATTTACGAGTTTAAAAAAGAACATGGTTTGGTCCCGCACAAAGCAGAAATGAAGTATGCGGAAACAGATACGGTTATGCTGAAACACGCCATGACGTTTAAACAATTATCTGATTTATTAGATATTTCAGAGGCACAATTAGAATATTTAAATCCAATTTATAAATCGAAATACATTCCTTCGATTGAAGAGGAAACCTTTTACTTGCGATTACCGAAAAATAAAATTGGAATTTTTGTTTCTAACGAAGAAAAAATTTATGGCTATTTAGTGTATTTAGAACAAGAGAAAATTAGAAACATTCAGTTAGCACTTCAAGCAAAAAAACGCGACAGTATTGCCAAACAAGATTCTTTAGCCGTTGTTGCAAATCTTACGGTTAAAAACAACGATTCCAACGAATTCGAAGAAGTCATAAAAAAACGCACTAAGGAAGTGGTAAGTAAAAACTTCCATAAAGTGAAAAAAGGTGAAACATTGAGTGAAATTGCCGACAAAAATAACGTGAGTATTGTTAATTTAAGAAAATGGAACAACATTAAAGGAAGCAACATTACCTCCGGACAAAGTTTAGTGATTTTAACTACTAAAAAAGTCACGGTCAACGAAGTCGTCAAAAAACCGAAATCGAAAACCGAAATAGTGGAACCAGAAGTTGAAAATGCAGTTGCTGAAAACACAGAAAAACCTATAGAAAACAAATATTCTTCTGCGAAAAGTAAAATTGAAATCAAAGAAGATTATTACATCGTACAAAAAGGAGATTCTATTTTTTCCATCACTAAAAAGTTTCCAAATTTAACTACAGACGATTTAAAAAAGAAAAACGATTTGAAAACAGATAATATTCAACCTGGAATGAAATTAAAGATTCAAGGATAAACTTGTTTTTTTACTCATAGCTACCTTTGTAAATGTTTACTTATTAAAAACATTACAAAGGTTTTTTTTGTTTCAATAAATAAAAAAGGGTTAGTTTTGTCAATCAAATTAATACAAAATGATTTCATTTAAAATCAAGCCGTTTCACGAACTTTCTTCAGAGGAGTTATATGCTTTGTTGCAATTGCGCTCAGAAGTGTTTGTAGTGGAGCAAAATTGCGTGTATCAAGATATCGATGGAAAAGATCAAAAAGCCATTCATGTTTTAGGGTATTTTGACGGAGTTTTGGTTGCTTGTTCCCGTCTTTTTAAACCGAAAGATTATTTTGAATTCAGCTCAATAGGTAGAGTAATTGTAAAGGAATCGTACCGAGATAAAAAATTTGGTCACGAATTGATGCGTGTTTCTATCGATGCAATTAAAATGCTTTTTCAGGAAACAAAAATTACAATTTCTGCTCAATTATATTTGCAAAAATTTTATGAAAGTCACGGTTTTGTTGTAGTTGGTGAAAGTTATTTGGAGGACGACATTCCGCATATTGAAATGAGAAAAGGGTAGTTAAAATGCGGACTAAATTTTAGTAATAACCAATTCCACTCTTCTGTCAAATTGCTCGTCTTTGCCTATGGGTTGCGTATTTCCATAACCCTTAAAAGTCATACGGGCTTTACTAATACCCCGACTTTGTAGAAATTTATACACTCTTTCTGCTCTGTTAGTTGAGAGCTCTCTTTTTCGTGTATCCTTGTCAATAGCTTCCCTATGAAACGTCGGGGTACAACACACATGACCCTGAATTTCTATATGAATGTTGGGATATCTTTTTAACAAAACAACAATCATTTCGAGTTGTTTTATAGCGCTTTGTTTAAGTTTGCTACTCCCGCTATCAAAAAGTAACTTATCTAAATACACCCGATCGCCCACTAAGGCATTTTTTCTAATAGTATTGTATAATCCTGGGATATTCAGTTCTTCCACCACCAAAGGTTTAAAGTTTAAAACCACATCTACACGACGGTTTTTAGCTCTAGCCTCAGGAATGTTTTCTTCTAAATCTTCATCAATAAGAACCTTGCCTTTTCCTTCAATTTTTACAATAATTTTATATTTCACCCCTTTTTTTACCAACATGTTTTTGACACTGTTGGCGCGGTCTTGTGACAATTTGTAATTATAATTAATTTTCCCCACATCATCGCAATACCCATAAATAGAAACACTTTGAAGTCGTGTGGTATCAATCAAACTTAAAAAATAGACTACCGCTTCCGATTGTAAAGGTTTTATTTCACGCACATCGGTATCAAAATAAATAGAATGCACGGTTTCTTCTTGAGAAAACCCAAGAAAAGTAGTGGCTAAAAATAGAAAAACAACTATTTTCTTCATTTTATTTTTGTAATATTTTTTTATATTCTGAGGGATTATTTAAAATTTGTTGTGCTTTTAGTACATCAGAATATTTAGTAGAAACATAATCGTAAAAAGCATTACGATAGCCGTATCTTAATAATAATTCTTGTAAAAGAAGGCGTTTAATTTCTTCTTTATTTTTATCTAATTCTTTGTTTTTTGTCTTTTCAATGGCCGCTTCCAATTGTTTTATTTCTATTTGAATGTCAGCGTCTATTTTGTCTTTTTTAGCGGCTTCTAATAGGTTTTTTAAAGACTTGTCGCTATTGCTATTGATTTCCACCTTTTCTTTCTTTAAATACGCTTTAAATTCGTTATATTCTGCTTCTGAGATGTTGGTTACGCTTTTGGCGTTTGGATTTCTGTAATATAGCACGTTCGCAAATTCAAAAACGGCATCTGAATTAGCAATACTCAAGCTAGTGGCGCTTTTTTTCATGTCCGCAATTTCTACATCTGGTAAAACCCCACCGCCATCATAAACAATTCTTCCGCCCTTTGTTTTAAAAGCATTATATTCTTTTTCTGATGTTTTAATTGCTTTTCCATTGGCGTCTTTTTTACTATAATCAGTAGCTTGAATACAACGACCTGAAGGCGTATAGTATTTTGAAATGGTTACTTTTACTTGTGTACCATACGTTAAATTAAATGGGCGTTGCACCAATCCTTTTCCAAAACTTCTATTTCCCACAATTACTGCGCGGTCTAAATCTTGTAGCGCGCCCGAAACAATTTCTGATGCCGAAGCACTTCTGTCATTTACAATAATGGCTAATGGAATTTCAGTATCAACGGGCTCGTTATTAGTTTTATAAATATGATTATGCACTTTATTTTGCGATTTTGTAGTGGTAATGATCTCGTCTTTTGGAACAAATAAATTACAAATATTTACGGCTTCGTGTAATAAACCACCTGGATTGTCTCTTAAGTCTAAAATAATTTTTGTGGCGCCTTGTTCTTTTAACGTTAATAAGGCTGCTTTGGTTTCTGCCGTAGCTTTTTCGTTAAATTTTTGAAGTACAATATAACCTGTTTTGTCGCTTAATAATTTATAATAAGGAACGGCTTTTATTTCTACTTCGTCTAAAATAATTTGTCCTTTTTTTTCTACACCTTGGCGGAAATAAACGATATCAATTTTAGTGTTTTTAGCGCCTTTTAGAAGCTGAGAAGCGTCGTCTTTAAAATCTTTCAACACTACATCTCCAATTTGGATAATGACATCACCTGCTTTAAAACCACCTTTATCGGCTGGCATGTTTTCGTATACTTCTTTTAAAATTATTTTATCGTCTTTTCGTGAAACAATAGCGCCAATTCCGGTATATTCTCCGGTATTATTAATTTTAAATTTTAGCACATCTTGCTCGTCAAAGTATACGGTATAGGGGTCCAACTCACTTAGCATGCTTTTTATTGCCACATCCATTAAGTTGCCTGGATTGGTTTCGTCTACATAATTTTGGTTGACAATCTTATATAGATTCGTAAAAATTTCAATTTGTTTGGCTAAAGCAAAAAAATCGGTTTGAAAACTTACGGCTACAAATAAAAATCCAGCTACAAGTGTTGGAATTACTACTTTTCTTTTGTTAAAAAAACTCATGTGTTGAGGTATAATATTTTACTAAATTAATTAAAATAGTTGAAACGAAATAAATATTCTAAATTTACTTTATCGTTTCGTTAAATTTTTGAAATAATTGTATCGTTTTTTCTTCTCTTTATAGGATAATTTTTCTTTAGTTTGGTAAAAAAACATAAAAGCATAAGGTGTTTTGAGATTGTCTTTCAATAGGTTTTGATTTAAACGGTAACATTCTCTTAAAACCCGTTTAAAGTAATTTCGGTCAACGGCTCGTTTAAAATATTTTTTTGAAACAGAAACGCCCATGAGTACTTTTTCTAGATTATTTTCATCTGTATTTTCTACAAAAACTAGTCGTAACGGATATTTAGAAATTGATTTTCCTTCAGAAAACAAAAGATCTATTGTTTTATGGCTTTTTAGTTTTTCGTTATTTGGATAGGAAAATTGCATATCGCAAATGTATAAAAAAGGAAACGGTATAAAAAGAGAAAACCTGTCATTCTATATTTTCATCAGAATTTCAGGTTTTCAATTCTTTTTTAGAATTTAAATACGTTCAGATTGAAAGGTACCAATTTTATTACCAAATTTTGACTCTTTTTTCTGGCGCTATATACATTTTATCTCCTGCATTAATAGTAAACGCTTTATAAAAAGATTCAATGTTTTGTAGTGGCACATAGGCTCTATATTGCCCAGGCGAATGCGTATCCGTTTTCACTTGATTTTTAATGGCTTCCTCTCGCATTTTACTTCTCCAAATGGTAGCCCAAGAAAGGAAAAAACGTTGTTCAGGTGTAAAACCGTCAATTAAACCCGGGTTTCCTTTTTCTTTAAGGTAAATTTGTAATCCGTCATACGCGGCGTTTACACCACCTAAATCGCCAATATTTTCACCTAGTGTGAATTTTCCATCTACATAGATTCCTGGTAACGGTTGTAAAGCAGAATATTGATCTGCTAAAGCTGTTCCTAAAGAGGTGAATTGTTTTAAATCTTCCTCGCTCCACCAATTAATTAAGTTTCCTTCAGCGTTGTATCTTGAACCAGAATCGTCGAATCCGTGTGAAATTTCATGACCAATTACACCACCAATTCCACCATAGTTTACTGCTTCATCTGCTCTATAATCGTAAAAAGGCGGTTGTAAGATAGCGGCAGGGAACACAATTTCGTTATTGGTTGGGCTATAATAAGCGTTTACGGTTTGAGGCGACATGCCCCATTCTTCTTTGTTGACTGGTTTTCCAAGTTTTGAAATGTTTTCTTTGTTGCTCCATCGGCTAATGGCTAATGAGTTTTCATGCAATGTTCCGCCTTGTTCAGGGCTTTTTATTTGTAATCCGCTATAATCCTTCCAAGCGTCAGGATATCCAATTTTTACTCTAAATTTTTTAAGTTTTACAATAGCATTTGCTTTTGTTGCAGGCGTCATCCAAGGTAAATTATTAATACGATTTTCGTATGCTTTAAATACATTTGCAATCATAGCTTCCGCTTTTGTTTTTGCTTCTGCAGGAAATTTTTTCTCAATGTATAATTTTCCTAGTGCTTCGCCTAAAACACCGTTTACAGTTGCAAGTGCTCTTTCAGCGGCTGGTCTTTGTTTTACAGCTCCAGAAAGGGTTTTGCTATAAAACTCCCAATCTGTTTTTTCAATTTCAGTAGTTAATTCGTCGGCATTCGAACGTAAAAGTGTCCAAGTCATATATGCTTTCCAATCCTCTACTTTATTTTCTTTTAATATAGCGTCTAATTTGGTTAAGTATTTAGGTTGCGACACTACCACAGAATCCAATTTACTAAACCCAGATTTTTCGAAGTACGAAGCCCAATTGTTAGATGGGGCTATTTTTTGTAAATCTGCAACCGACATTGGATTATATGTTTTACGACGATCACGTCTTTCTACGCGGTCTAAAGTTGGTTCAGATAAAGAGGTTTCGAAGGCCAAAACGCTTGCTGCTTTTTCAGAAGCGGTTTTCGGTTCCATACCTAAATAACCAAACATTTTAGCAATATGTAGCACATATTTTTCTCTTTTTTCTTTCGAATCTGGTTTGTCAGACATGTAATACTCTTTATCCGGTAAACCCAAACTTCCTGTTCCTACATATACTACATTCTTGTTGCTGTTTTTAGCATCTGCACCTACATATGATCCAAAAAATCCCAAACTAGCATCTGCTTTGGTTTCTATTAAAAGATTCATTAAATCGGCGCTGTTTTTTACCATATTTATTTTTTCTAAATAAGGCTGAATAGGCGCAATGCCTAGTTTGTTTCTAGATACCGTATCTAAAATGGATTTGTATAAATTTACGGCTTTCGCTTGATCCGATTTTGGATCTAAATTTTTATTTGCAATCGCTTCGTTTAATATAGCCATTACATCATCGTCTGTATTTTTTCTTAATTCGTCGAAACTTCCCCAACGGGTTCTGTCAGCAGGAATCTCCGTTTTATCTAACCAAGTTCCGTTTACATATCTAAAAAAGTCGTCATTTGGTTTTACAGAGGTATCCATAAACTCAGTACGAATACCGAATTTTTCAGATGTTGAAACTACGGCACTACTTGATAAACCGTCTTTTCCTGCTTGCCCCTCTTTTACAATAGTTACAGAGCAACTTTGAAAAATTGTGGCGCAGACAATTGCTAAACTAGCAAGTATGGTTTTGTTTTTCATATTTTTAACATTTTAAGGTTGATTATTTTCTTTTTCATAGAATCACGAAAGACAAATCTATTAAAAAAACTAGAATTATTTAAAAATACAATTGTTAAATACGATCGTGATATTACAAAATAGTCTTATTTTTGTAAAAAATAATCTTTAAAATGCTGAAATATAAAAAACTATCCGTCTTTTTTGCGGGGTTACTTATTGTGATTTTTATATCTATTTACACATTATTAAACAGAAAAACCTTACCTATAATTAATCCTACAGACGTTAACCCAGAGTTGGTAGATTCTTTAGTGCAACATGTTGGCTACAAGCATAAAATAGCGCCGTTTGCTTTTACCAATCAGAATGGAAAAAAAATAACAAACAAAGATTATGAAGGTAAAATTTATGTAGCTGATTTCTTTTTCACGACTTGTCAAACCATTTGTCCAAAAATGACAGACAATATGGTTTGGTTGCAAGACAAAATTAAAGATAATCCTAAAGTGAAACTGCTTTCACATTCTGTTTTCCCGGATGAAGACACGGTTGAGGTATTAAAAAAATATGCAAAAGAAAAAGGAGTACTAGATGCAAAATGGAATTTAGTTACAGGAGATCAAAAGGAAATTTATAAAATAGCTCGTCAATCCTATTTGGTTGTAAAAACAGGAAAACCTGAGGAATTATATGATATGGTGCACACCGAAAACTTTGTTTTAGTAGATCAAAAAGGAAGAATTAGAGGATTTTACAATGGATTAAATATAGATGAAAACGTAAAAGGCGAAAAAAATCTAACCCAATTACTAGAGGATATCGAATTTTTATCTGAGAAAGATTAGTTGTATTTCATTTTTCTTAAAATTCTCAAACTGTCTTTAAAACGTAGGAAAGCCATTGAATTGGGATAGCTTTTTAACACACTTTTTGCTTCTATTAACCTTTGTTTGGCTTCTGTAAATCCGTTTAAGTAACAAATCATTAATGTAGGTGCAATTCGTAAAACGTCTTCTTCTAAAACTACTTTGTTTTTTTCTAATTTCTCAAGTGTGTTTTTTACAGAATTGTAAATATGAAATAAGAGTTTTTTATTGTATTGTGGAGGTTCAAATAGCATTTCGGTCTCCATTTTATAATAGCCATTATCATAAAAATGGAAGGTTAACCGTTCCAATGGATAATAACTGGTGGCGTCATTTAATCCTAGTTTTACATATTCTGTAATCGTAAAACGATCTTCATTATATTGAATAATGACTTCATCTAAATTAGAATAAAACAGTTTAATTTGTTCGTTCATTAACTCAATTGCTACACGCGAATAATACGTTTCGTTTCGCACTACTTGTTTTTTTCCAGCCCAACATACCACAAAATTCTCTTTGAACACTTGATATTGGGTGTCTAAATCTTTGTAACGGACCGTTATAAAGTCCAGTACACTTTCTAAAGTATGTGCGATACTATTTCTAGAATTATTTTCAATACTAATTACTGAGGCTACATTTGATTTTGAAAACGCAATTTTTTCTTCAGTTGGCACGGTATTGCTTCCAATTCTAATAAATGTGCTATTAATTAGAATGGTATAAATGTTTTTTTTAAAAAAGGAAATTTTATTTTTTGGCTTAATAGTAACCAAGCCCACCACTCTCTCTTTGGGTAAATTTGGAAAAGCGATATTGTCGTAGGTTATTTTTGGTGGATTTTCTAAATAAGCATTTACTAGATTTTGAATCCGGCTATCATCAAAAAAATCATCTCCGACTATTTCATTATCGTCGTCTTCTACACCAACAACAATATATGAATTATTAAACGGGTTGGAATTGGATAAGGCGCAAATGTGTTTTAAAAATTTGCCTTTTCCTTCTTTAGTATGTAAATTTAATTGGCGTTTTTTATCATAAAAACTATTTTCGTTATTATGAGCCAATAAATTTTTTACTAGAAGCCGTTTGTTAATCATAATTTATGGAATTTTAGTCCCAATACTTTCGGTCCAAATGGCAAACCAGTCTTCAAGTTCTAATTCTAAACCCTGAAGCTGTTTCAGATTTTTGATGCGATCTATTTTTGTGGTGCCTACAACTGGTTGAATTTTTGCTGGATGTTTTAAAATCCAAGCCAACAGCAGCAAATCATCAGAAACACCATATTTTATGGATAGTTTCTGTAGTAAGTCTTGTACTCGGATGGTTTGCGGAATAGCTTCCTTGTATATAGCCCCTAAAGGATTCCAAGCCATGGGCTGAATGTTATGAAGCATCATGTAATCCAATTCGCCAGTTAGCATAGGTTGTAAATGCGTAGCCGAAAATTGAATTTGATTGCAAGACACCTCACTGTATTTCCTGATTAAATCGGTTTGTGAAGGGGTAAAATTAGACAAACCAAAATGCAATATTTTCCCAGAGTCTTTAAGTTCTGAAATTGCTTCTGCAATTACATCGGGTTGCATTAACGGGCTTGGTCGGTGTAACAGCAAGACATCTATATACTCGGTTTGTAAATTTTTTAAGGAATTTTCCACACTCCATATAATGTGTTTTTTACTATAATCGTAATGTTTGATGCCATAATTTCTATTTTCAGCAATCATTTTTATTCCACATTTGGAAATAAACCGAAGGTTTTCTCTGGCTATCGCCATGTTTTTCCATGCTTTGCCAAAATCGGTTTCAGTAGTGTATCCCCCATAAATATCCGCATGATCAAAAGAGATAATGTTTTCGGAAAGAAAGGTTTCAATACGTTCTTGCATAGCAAAAGTACTGAGTTTACTTCCCCATGCACCCCAATTCATGGTGCCTGCAATTATGTTACTGGTGTTTGAAATCATAATTTAAAGTAAAATAAAATTCAAAGTTAGTGTTTTTACTAATTTTACCGAAAGTTATTTATTAATTACTTAATTTAAACACTTACCTAAATACTTGAAACACCTTTATTTATTTAAGCTTGTTTTAAATAAAATGTATAAAATAAAACTTTAAATACTAAAATAATATGGACCCCACATTGTAAGTAGATATTAATTAATTCTAACATTAATAAAATGTAAAATATACTTCTTATTTAAAAAATTTTTTTTTCTCGCAAATTTTCCTATATTTGTGCCCAAATTAAAGATTGTATATAAAATACTCATAATTATGAAACAAAAATTATTATTCAAAAATGCAATGTCAAAATTATTAGTTTTGAGTTGTTTTTTATTATTTAACGCTAGTTTTGGAGCTAATTTCTTCTCAAGAGCAACTGGGAACTGGAATACTAATACAACATGGGCGGCAACTCAAGGGGGTGCAGCTTTAGCGGCGGGTTCTGTAGAAGGTACTAACTTTCCAGGTCCTAATGATGTGGTTTATATTACAGGTTCTCACATTATTAGTATAAACATTCCTCTTGCAAGATGTCAGAATTTATTTTTTGGGTTCTACTACTGCATCTATAATGAATAGTAGTCACATTGGCCAGATAAATTTAGGAGGTACTGCTACTTCTGGTACTTTTAATTTAGAAATTAGTGGGAATTTAACTGTGCTAACTTCTGCTGTTGCTACAAGTACAGTTACTACTCGTGCTCTTAATTTTTACAAAAATGATAATGCTATTTTAAGCACGGTAACAATTGGCGGTGATATAGTTGTAGGAAATTCAACAAACAACTACATTAATGGTGTAACAGGAACAAGTCAAATAGTAAGAAAAAACACTATAAATTTTGGTACTGTTGCTTCAAATGTTGTGGCTAAATATGGTCCTAATGTGCAAGTTGCTGGAAATGTGAATATGTTTAGTCATCAAATTCCTGGTCCTACTGGTTTTGATAATAATAGATATAATTTGTCAAGTGTTCGATTGAATAGTGGTAAAATGACATTGACGGGTACAGATGTAATGACATCTGGTTCTGAAGAAACAACAGGTAAAGGTTATATAAAATCATTTAGAAAAGGAACTTCTGAAGGTCAATCTGTTGATAACAGATTTTTCATGGAGTATTCAGATGCGGGCGCTACTTTAGAATTAAATCACCACACAGATAACCCTTTTTATATTACAGGTAATATAGCTATATCTTATCCAAATATATCTCAGGGTATAATTATTTATAAATCTACCTCTGGAAATCCGTCTGTGATTTGTTCAAACATTCACAGAGATTTAATTATTAATAATTCAGCTGGTGCAACAGTTGGAGTTGTTGGTACAGGAGTTACAGCTCAAAATACGGTTAAAGTTAATAATAGTTTAACTTTAACATCAGGTACTTTTAATGTGGCTGCTGATGGTATTTTAGATATTGGTAATTCAGGGTTTATTTTATATATGAAAGGTGGTGAGCTTACAGAAGAAGCAGATGCTAATTTTGTATTATCAAATAAAATTAGTATTTATTACTCTGATAATGCGGCCATGCCGGGTATAGAATTAACCAAGGCTATGGGTACTGGTGTAGGTTTTACAGGTAATTTAATTGATGAATTGGTGTTAGATCCTGGTTTTGTAGCCTTTGATTTTTCTTCTTTTTCAGATGTAGAAGCAGATATTATTCGTTTTAGAAGACCTAATTACGCATTGCTTTCGGGTAATTTTTATGCACAAGCATTAATTGAGTTAGGTGGATCTAGTTCTGATTATAATGGTTGTGTTTTTATCACACCTAGGCTAGATATTACTGCTAGTTCAACTATTTCAACTGAGCAAACCATTAGAACGACAATTGGTTCTACTGTTGCTGCATATCAGTCATCTGGATTGGTAAATCTTGGTAACCCAGCAGGTGCTATAACGGTTACTTTGGGTGCAAACTTAACTACAACAAATGTGAACATGTTGGGGATGGTTTCGTTGGCACGTGCCGCGGGTGTTGACAACAGTTATTTTAATGTACACGGTTTTTTCAAGTTAGGGGATGATATAACATATGATTTAACCTCAAATGGTATTTTAACTTTAAAATCTTTAGCTTTTGAAACCGCTAGAGTTTCAAAACAAGAATCCTATAGTGGTGAAATTATTGGAAATGTAAATGTGGAACGTTTCTTACAAAATGACGGTGGCGATGGTAACGGAAGATTTTGGAGATTGTTAACAGCTCCTGTGGTTAAACTTAATAGTGCTGATGAGGGAACAATTTGGAAACATTGGCAAAACAATGGGGATGCTTTTGCTATAGGTGACTTAGGTTATGGCACTGATGTTTGGGGTTCTGATGCTTCATACACAATGCAAGCAAATGGTATGTATTATTTAAATCCAGGCACACACAATTTTAGAAAATATGTTTCATCTGCTCAATCTGTTGGAGCTTGGTATCCTGTTTCTAATACATTAACAGAAGAGCTATTTAGTACTACTACAAACAATGCTTTTTTAGCTTTTATTATTAAACCATTTGGTCAAGGTGTAACGGTGGGAGATCCAAATACATCTTCTCCTGGTAGTATTTCAACAGTATTATCAGCTACAGGTAAACTTAGATTCGGTAATATCTCTACTACAATTTTAAAGAACAGATATCATTTGATTGGTAATCCTTATGCTTCTCCTATTTCAATAGGTCCATTATTGTCATCAAATCCAAACAAAACTACAGGTAAAATTTGGGTTTTAGATAGTAAAATAGGTTCGTTTGGAGGTTATGTAACTTATGATGCTACAACAGGTTTATGGTCAGATCCAACCGCACTTCATAATGGTTCAACAGTTATTCAGTCAGGAGAAGGTTTTTTCGTTAAAACTGCAAATTTAGGAACAGCTTCAACTACTTTTAATATTGTAGAATCTTTAAAGAATGAAACAATATCTTCCGCTAGTGTTTTTGGTAGAAGCGCACAGGCTACTTCAGAAACTAATGATAGTTTTGAATTAATGCGTGTGTTAATGAAAAAAGTTGCTAATGGTGTTGCCACTCATGAAGATGGTTCTACTGTTGTTTTTTATGCAGGCGGTGTTAATGAAATAGATGAGTCAGATGCTGAGAAATTTTCAAACCCTAATGGTACTATTTCATTAATAAATGGTACTACAAAAATGGCAATTGAACACAGAGCTACTTTGGTTGCTGGTGATGAAGTTTTTGTTAATGTTTCAAACGCTACAGCTAACACAAACTATAAATTACATATTTACACAGAAAACTTTACTTTTTCAGGTGTTGCTACATTACATGATTTAAAATTAGGTACTACTACCGTTATGCCAATTGATGGTTCCGTTTTTGAATATCCTTTTACGGTAACTTCTGACGCCGCGACTCAAGGAACTAGATTCAAAATTGTTTTTGGAAATACGGTTCTTTCAGTTGATGATATTGCTAATGTAAACGGGGTGAAAGTATATCCAAACCCAGTTGCTAAATCAGGTACTTTGACTTTGAATTTAGGAAAGTTAGAAAATAACACCTACAACTATAGAATAACAAATATTTTAGGTCAAACCATTCAAACGGGTAAATTAAATAAAACAGAATTAAATCAAGAGTTTGCTTTAACATTCAATACCGCTTTCAGTGCTGGTTTATATGCTATTGAAGTGTTAGATCAAAGCAAAGTAGTTAATTCGTCTAAAATTATAATTAAATAAAATTCAAATGAAAAAGTTTTTATATACTTTATTATTCACTACATTAGTTACAATACCTACTTTTGCGCAAGATCCAGGTTTTGGAGGTGAAGGTGATGGTGATGCGCAAACAAGTCCAACCGAAGTTCCAATTTCAGATAACATCGAGTGGGTAGTACTTGCAGGTCTTTTATTAGGTGCTTATTTTGTTTACAACAATAAAAAAAGCTTGTCTAAAAATTAATAGTATTTCTATATTTAAAAAGGGTTCTTTTTTTAGAACCCTTTTTTATTTATTTTACTAAATTTCTTATATGTTTTGGATTTCAAAAAAAACGGCTTCCTTTTCAGACGTGTGGAACAATAATTTTGTTGATATACACAATCACTTATTACCAGGTATTGATGATGGTTCTAAATCCATTGAAAATACCAATAAAATGATTGAAGCCATGCAAAACTTAGGCATAAAAAGTGCTATTGCTACACCGCATACTTTTCCAGGCTTATGGAATAATGATGTAGCTAGTATTTCAAATGCGTTTTCTACTGTTACGAATCCTTTTATTAAAAATTACAGTAGTGAATATTTTGCGGATTCTTATTTGCTTGAATTGGCCAATACGAATCAATTATTGACGTTACCTGATAATCATTTGTTAGTAGAGTTTTCCATGTTAAGCGCACCAGTTGATGGGGTTATGGATGTTTTTTTTGATTTAAAATTGAGGGATTTAAATCTAATTTTAGCCCATCCAGAGCGGTATTTATATGCGGAAAAAAACATGGCCTTTTTTGAAAATCTTAAATCTTTTGACATGAGTTTTCAGTTAAATGTTTTGTCGTTATTAGGATATTATGGAGAAAAATGCAAAAAATTATCAGAATTTTTATTAGAAAACAATTTTTATGATTTTTTAGGCACTGATTTTCACTCTTTACATCAAATTGAATTTGTGCTGAAATCGTCTTTTTTAAAAAAATATGAAAAAAATATTGAACTATTGGTTGCCTCTAATTTAATATTTCAGTAGGCATAATTTTTTTTCTTCCTTATTTTTTGCTTAAATTTGTCCAATTATTGATATTTTGTATGAGAGTTTCTTTTGTTAAGTTCGTTATTTTTTCTGCTCTATTTGTATTTTTTTTTCAATCTTGTTCAAGCAATAAGGATGTTTTATATTTAAATATACCCCCTGGCGCATCAGAGAACACGATTTCATGGACAGACTTATACATTCAACCCAACGATATAGTAAGTGTTAAAATAACAGCTGACAATGCTGAACTGGCTGCGCCATATAATTTATCGATTCAACAGAGTAATTCAGGTCAAGCAAATGCTCTATTAATGCAAGGGTATTTGGTTTCTAACGAGGGGACTATTAACATGCCTGTTGTTGGAGTTGTTAAAGTTTCGGGATTAACTATTAACCAAGTAGAGTTGTTTATACAAAAAATTCTTATAGACAAAGGTTTGTTGCGAAATCCCGTAGTTATTTGTAGGTTGGTAAATGCTAAATTCACCGTTCTAGGCGAAGTTAAAGCACCAGGGACTTATACTTTTTATGAGAATAATTTAACCTTATTACAAGCCTTGGGTTTAGCGGGAGACTTAACAATTAATGGTGTTAGAAAAAAAATTACTATTATCAGAACTGAAAATGGGAAACAAAGTTATACTACTATAGATTTAACAAAAAACGATTGGTTTAAATCTCCTTATTATTTTGTTAAGCCTAATGATGTTATCGTGGTAGATCCTAATACGGCAAAAGTTAAATCTTCTGGTATTATTGGTAATCCTGGTAATTTGATATCAATTGTTTCTGTTTTATTATCAAGTATTATTTTAATCAAAAATCTATAATTATATATGCAATCTAACGATTTTCAGGAAGAACAAAGTTCAAATTTTGATTTTAAAGAGATTTTTTTCAAATATCTTTCTTATTTCCATTGGTTAGTTTTAGGTGCTATTATAGGTTTAACTATTTCTTTTTTCTATTTAAGATACGCTACGGAATACTATCAATCTTCAAGTGTAATTAAAGTTTTAGATAATAATAATGCAGGCTTTAAATTGCCAAGTGATGGTTTTTCCTTTTTTGCTAAATCTAGAATAAATTTAGAAAATGAAATTGAAGTTTTAAAATCTTCACTTTTAGTTGGAACAGTTGTAGATGAGCTTGACTTGCAAAATACGTATTATGTTTCGGGAATGTTTAAGGAAACGGATATTGGGGCATCAGCACCATTTTATATTAAATGGCTTGGAGATGCTTCCGTTACTGATGAACTAATTACCACTATTAAAATTCATTTAAAAGGCAATCATTTTACTATAAATAGTTTAGATGATAAATTTTCATTCAATAAAATATATTCCTATAAGGGTCATAATTTTAGTCTTCATTTAAAAAACAATAGTCAAATAAGAAAAGACTCAGATTATATTATTAAAAAGAGTAAAAAAATAAATGTAATTAATAATATTAGAGCGCAATTATCTGTTACTACTGTCGGCGAACAAAGTGAATTATTAAAAATTATTGTTACTTCTACAAATCCACAAAAATCTAGAGATATAGCTAATAAACTTGCTGATGTTTTCAATAATGACGGAATTAATGATAGACGAATGGTGTATACCAAAACTATTGACTTTGTTAATGAACGTTTTGCTTTTTTATTTAAAGAACTAGATTCTATAGAAACCAATAAGGCCAATTATAAAAAAGGTCAAAGTTTATCAGACTTTACCTTTGACTCGCAAAGTTTATTAATGTCTAAATCGGGTACGAAAGAGGAGTTAAACCAAGCAAAAACACAAGCTTTGTTGAGTGAAATATTAATTGAAACCTTATCAAAAACAAGTCTTAATGATTTATTGCCAGTAAATATTGGCTTACAACAAGTTGATGTTAATGCTTTAACAAGCCAGTATAATCAAATTGTTTTACAGCTTCAAAAAATTTCTCAAACACTTGGGGATAATGATCCCTATATAGTACAACTTAAAAATTCTCAAAAAGATTTAAAAACTAGTTTAAAGTCCTCTCTTTCTACGTATCGAAAAATGATGCAAACTAGAATTAATGAGATAGAAAAGATAAGTCAGAATCAAACCCAGCAGTATGCCGCTTTGCCTTTTCAAGAAAAAGCGATTCGATCCATAGATAGACAACAAGAAATTAAAGAAACACTATACATTATTTTATTACAAAAAAGGGAAGAAGCAGCAGTTAATTTAGCGATTATTAATCCTTCAATCAAAATTATAGATTATGCTTTGGCAGAGTTAATTCCAATTAGTCCAAAGGGTAATATAATTTACTTAGCAGGTTTAGTAATTGGTTTAACAATTCCTTTTTTAATCATTTACATTTATTTGCTTTTAGATACTAAAATTCACACCAAAAGTGATATTGAAAAAGTGCTTAAGAACATACCAGTTATTGCTGAAATACCCCATATTACTGATGATAATAAAATGGTGAAATACCTTGATCGTTCTGTTTTATCGGAATCTTTTAGAATGCTAAGAACCAATTTAGGTTTTCTAGTTAAAGAAAACGATGACGGATTGGTGCTGTTTTCTACTTCAACCATTAAAGGGGAAGGTAAAACTTTTGTTTCCATGAATTTAGCTATTACACTATCTACTTTAGGTAAAAAGGTTATTCTTGTTGGAGCGGATTTACGAAACCCGCAGTTACATAAAATGTTGAATATAGTAAGACATAAAAAAGGGGTTACAAATTTTTTACATGATACAGCAGCTTCTTATAAAGACATGATTGAGAGTGGATCTCAATATAACTTGAAGTTTGATATCATCTTTTCAGGAACAATTCCACCAAATCCTGCTGAATTATTATCGAATGGACGTTTTGAAATGTTATTAAACGAGTTAAAAAGTCAGTACGATTATGTTATTGTAGATACAGCTCCGACATTACTTGTTACAGATACTACATTGATTGCTAATTTAGCAGATTTAGTTGTTTATGTGATTCGAGCAAATTATACAGATAAAAATCTACTAAATTTCATTAATGATTTAAAGAAATTTAATAAAGTTACTAATTTAGGGATTGTACTTAATTATGTTGGAGAACAAAAAGGGTATGGTTACAAGTATGGTTATAAGTATGGCTATAAATACGGTTATAAATATGGTTATAATTATGGTTATGGTTATGGTTATAAAGCAGATGCAGTTAAAACCAAGCGTAAAAAAAGTATTTTATCTAAATTAAAATATTGGCTGAAAACGTTTAAAAAATAACATAAATTTGTAAATGTATCACTTTAAATTATATTATTTAAAAATGCGATTTAACACTATGCTAAATAAAGTATCTTCATATATAATTAATACCTTAATTAAAGTTAAAATTCTACCCTCTTGGTTTATTTTGATATTCGATTTATTGTTAGTAGAACTTGTTAGTTTTGGTAGTTTAATTTTTTTGAAACTTATTTCTCATAGTTCCTACAAAGATTTATTATTGTATTATCTACTATTCAATTTAATAGTATTCTTCTTTGTTTTTTTACTTTTTAAAACTTCAAGAAGTATAGTTCGATATTCATCCTACGATGACGTACTAAAAATAATTAATTCTGTTTTATCTTCTTTTTTTATTTTAAGTATATCAAATTATTTCTTAAATTATAGATACGATATTTATTTTATTTCAACTTTTTTTATTGCAATTAATTGTTTTTTAATTTTATTAGTATTAATTACATTCAGGATATTTGTAAAATATTTTTTTCAATTAATAAATAGCAGAAAATCAGAAGATTCTGTTAAAGATAGAATTGTTATTATTGGTGTTAATCGAAAAAATATATCTTTATTAGAAATGTTGTCTTTACCATCGAGTAATTTTTCTTTAATTGCTTTTTTTGATATCAATCGTACCTTACATAAGAAAAAAATAGCAGGGATTCCTGTTATTTCAGATGGTAAATCTGTAATTACACACTTAAGAGCTAAGAATGTCAAAAACATAATTATTGCAAAAAATTATTTTGATGAAGAATATGAAAATATACTATTTGATTATTGTTTACAAAATAATATTAAAATTTTCAAACCCGAATTATTACAGAAATCAAACCCGAATGATTTAACCAATTTTCAAGAATATAAGTTAGAAGAATTGTTATTCAGAAAAACTATTGAAATTGAAAATCCAAATATTATTAGACAATTTTCAAACAAAGTAGTATTGGTAACTGGTGGCGCAGGATCAATTGGTTCTGAATTAGCGAAACAAATCGTCGCATTTAATCCAAGTAAACTAATTATCGTAGATCAAGCAGAAACCCCGCTTCATGAAGTCGAATTGTTTTTCAATAAAAATTTATCAAAGTCGAATTGTGTATTTGAATTAATAGATGTTACTAATTATGATGAATTAGCGCTAATTTTTGAGTTACATCAACCAGATATTGTTTTTCATGCTGCCGCATATAAACATGTGCCAATTTTAGAAAAAAATTTCAAACAAGCTATTAAAGTGAATGTTTTTGGAACAAAAAAATGTTTAGATTTAGCCATTAAACATGATGTGGAAAAATTTATTTTTGTTTCAACAGATAAGGCGGTTAATCCAACTAATATTATGGGTGCCAGTAAAAGAATTGCAGAATTAATAGCCCAAAATATTTATAACAGCCAAAAAAGCTCCACTAAATTGGAAATCATGATAACTAGATTTGGAAACGTTTTGGGTTCTAATGGTTCTGTGGTTCATTTATTTAAGCAACAAATAGCAGAAGGTGGCCCTGTTACCGTAACACATCCTGAAGTTACTAGATTTTTTATGACTATTCCAGAAGCATGTAAGCTAGTTATTGAAGCGGCTGCCATAGGGAATGGGGGTAATATTTATGTTTTTGATATGGGTAAATCTATTAAGATTGTTGATTTAGCAGAAAAAATGATTCGATTGGCTGGAAAAGTACCAGGTAAAGATATCTCCATACATTTTTCTGGAATGCGTCCTGGAGAGAAACTATATGAAGAAGTGCTTACCGAATGTTCAGAAACACAACCTACCTATAATCCAAAAATAGTGATTGCGAAAGAGAAATCGGATTTAGTTAATTCTTTAGACCAGATTATGGATACGTTAAAAGACTTTAATTCGATGGATCGAGAGGAAGTGGTAAACTCAATTAAAAAACTAGTTCCTGAGTATCAAATTAATTCCACACAAACTTAATTTCAATTAGGCAATTTCATTACACATTTTTGTTATTAATTAAAATTTTATCTAAAATAATTATATATTAGCCAATATTTTATTAAAAATTTACAAATTGAATAGAATTATTTGGATATTACTCTTGTTATTAATAAGCACAAATGTTTTTGCTCAGTGTAATTGGTATACTGCTAATACAGCATGTACTTCTAATGCTCCAACGGCTCTTGGTCAATCTATAACTTGTACTCCTCCTGATAACAATGCAGGACGAAGAAATTTTGTTGTAAATAACATGATTTCAAATAATGTTTATAGAATTTCTAATTGCGGTTCAGGATATGACACTCAATTAACTATAAGAAATGCAGTTGGTGATGTCGTAGGATACAATGATGATAATGGGCCTGATTGTACTGTTTTTGAAGGACCTGCTTCTTTAGATTTTGTTTGTCCCTCTAATGGGCAATACTGGATTCAATTAAACAGGTACAATTGTCAAACCGGAAGTACTATTGATAATGGTGCAATCACGGTTACACTTATTTCTAATGCAACTACAACTTGTTCCACTACAGCTATAACTTTAACAGCTTCTAGTACAACACCGGTGAATTGGTATTCCGGTTCTTGCAGCGGTTCTCTAATTGGGACTGGCACAACTATTTCTGTTTCTCCAAACACAACGACAACGTACTATGCCTCAAGTAGTAGTTGGCCGACTTGTATGAATACCATTGTTAATGTTACTCCATCACTAGCTAATGTTAACGCAGGAAATGATGTATCGATATGCAGTGGAGCTTCAACGCCATTGGCTGGTAGCACTGCTACAACAGCGCTTTGTTCAAGTACAAGCACCCTTACAAATTCTACAAATTATGCGGTCCCAGATGACAATGCAATAGGTGGAAGTTCTATAATTAATGTGTCTTCTAGTTGTGGAACAGCTGCTGAAATAGTATCTGTAAAAGTGAATATTAATCATTTATGGGTTCAAGATTTAGATATTAGTTTAATTGCACCTAATGGCTCTACAATTAATTTATCAAGTGATAATGGTGGTTCTGGATCTAACTATATTAATACAGTTTTTACCGCAAGTGGACTTATGTCTATAACATCAGGTACAGCACCGTTTACTGGTATCTATATCCCTGAAGAGCCCTTTTCTAATTTAACAGGTAGTGCGGTTGGTAATTGGACCTTAAAAGTTGTTGATGATGAAATAATAATTGGAGGAACAATAGTAAATTGGAGTATTGTCGTAAAAACAAATCAAAATGCACTAGTTACTTATTCTTGGTCTCCCACAACAGGTTTGAGCAACTCAAATATTTCCAACCCTATTGCGTCTCCAACTACAACTACTACCTACACAATGACGGCTACCGTAAATGGATGTAGCGCTTCAGATTCAGTTATTGTGAGTTTATATCCAGTTTTAATCGCTGGAGTTCATAATTCCTCACCATTAACCCAATGTGCGGGTTATAATCCAGCGGTATTAACTTTTACCACAAATCCAACAGGAGGGAATGGTAATTATACGTATCAGTGGCAATTAAATACCGTTGATATATTAAATGCAACCAGTAACTCTTATGATCCTAATCCAATATTAATAGCAGGTGTTTATTCTTACCGATGTAAAATAACGGATGGATGTGGAAGTACGGTTTTTACAATTCCAAAAGAGATTACTATTGTTGCAGATCCTAATCAGCCAAGTTGCTTAAAATTTCCCAACTTGCCTAGTGTTTGTGTTGGTACTTCGCTAACACTTCAAAATTGTATGTTTGGGAGTCAAACCGGCTTGTCTTGTCCTTTTGAATATTCTTATTCAATTGATGGAGGAGTAAGTTGGTCTTCAACCTCTACAACCATCCCTAATTTTTCTGCTAATGGAACAACAAATTTAATTCGGGCAAGAGTTTCAAATTGTGGCTCTTGTAATGCCTCTTCATGGATGGTTTATTCATGGAATATTTATCCTACACCTTCAACCACTAATATTAACCATAATTAAAATAAATTATTAACTAAAAACAATTACTTAACATTATGAAAACAAATTTTATTCAAAAACTATTCTTTATGCTAGTTGTCCTATTTGGACTTAATTTTTCAAATGCTCAGCAAACCATTTGGCAAGGATGTGCTACCGCAACTTATTCAGTTACCAATACAGCAGGCTCTACTTACGCTTGGAGTGTTACCCCTTCAGCAGGAACCATTAGTGGAAATACAACAAATGCAATTGGTATCGACTGGACAGGTGTAGCAACTGGTACTTACACAGTTTCAGTCACTGAAACCAACAGCAATGGTTGTCCGGGAACGCCTCAAGATGTTTTAGTAACTATTATTGCCACTCCAACAGCTGCTGCAACAGTTACGCCACCAACATGTTCTGTAGCTACTGCGACTATTGAAGTTACTGCTCCAATAGGTACTGGATATCAATACAGTATTGATAATGGGGTTACTTGGCAATCCTCTACAACATTCGCTAATATAGCAGCTAATACAACTTATAATGTTAAAGTAAAAAGCCAAACGGGATGTTTGACTAGCGCAACACCAGTAGTAGTAATTCCTCAACCTGTAGGACCAACTACTTCTCCAATCACATTCAATTAATAGAGTGTTGGTTTTAAAAAATAATATTTCAATTTCACTAGCTCATTTTGGGCTAGTGAAGTTGTTTGTTATTTTTTTTATTTCAATGCATTCTTCTTATGCACAGCAAAATATCTGTGTAGGCAGCATTACTAATTACAAAGTAGATGAATTAGAAAATGGAGGAAATGGGACACTAGGTTCTACGTATCAATGGATGGTTGTAAATCCTCTTTTTCAAGGAATTATTACTTTTACATCACCTCCTAACACTAATGCAATTACGATAAATTGGTTAAATACGCCTCCTGGTACTTACACCCTAAAAGTTGTCGAGACCAATTCTGTTGGTTGTAATAGTGTTCAAAACATGCAAATTAGTATTTTTAATATCCCTCAAATAGACCTTTCTGATCAGCTTGTTTGTGTTGATCCATCAACAGGACAATTTATAAATCCGGTTTTACTACAATCCGGTCTATCAAACACACAGTATAGTTTCCAATGGTTTCGTAATGGGGTATTAATCTCAAATAATTCAAATGTAGTGGTGACTACTTCGGGTAATTATACAGTTATCGCAACACATTTATTAAGTGGTTGTACCACAACTTCAAGTGCATTAATTTCAATTTCTTCCGCACCAATAGCCACTGTATCTGTAGACAACCCATTTAATGATACACAACTAATTCAAGTAACCCTAGTCAGTGGTTTTGGAGAGTATGAATATGCATTAAATAATGGATCTTTTCAAGATGCAGCTAATTTTACAGTAGAAGAGCCAGGGGTATATCAGGTTACAGTAAGAGATAAAAAATTTTGTGGTGAAACTACCTTGACAGCACATGTAATTAATTATCCAAAATTCTTTACTCCAAATAATGATGGATACAATGACTTTTGGAACATAATAGGATTGCCCCCAAATTATAATGCAAAAGTTTCTATATTTGATAGATATGGAAAATTATTGTATCAATTCAACCCGAAATATTCAAACTGGAACGGGCAGTACAATAACAATTCGGTTCCCTCAACCGACTATTGGTTTACCATTGATTATTCAGATGAATTAAACCGTAAATTTTCTTTTAAATCTCATTTTTCTTTGATTAGATAATTAAAATTATATTAATTTTTATAAAAGATTACATGTAATTTTTAATATAGTTGTTTTTGTAAACGACAATTATTTAAATTATTCATACCCCAACATTTATTTTTATTAATGTGAATTTTAAAAATTTAATTAACTTAATTTTTAATTAACTTAAATTTAATTTTTCAACTTTTTTCAACTTTTTTCCATCAATTTATTTAACATAATGATGATAATGTGTAAACGCACATTTATGTTGTAATTTTTAGTTTTGAAAAGTTTTAATTTAAATTATATTAACATGAAAAAAAATTATTTAGTTCTCCTTTTCGCTCTTATAGCAAATTTGGGAATGGCTCAAATAGAGCAAGTTACTTATCGTGGTGGTTTTGACCCAGCCCTTTCTACTCAATGGACAGATAGTTGGACAAATTTTGATCCACAAAATGCGGTTTATCCAGATGTTACAGGTATAATCACACAAGGTTCTACAGCAACAACTGTAATTTCAAATGACATTACATCAAACACTACTTGGGTTACAGGTAGAGTTTATGAGCTTAATGGAACTATTTATGTTCGTAACAATGCTACATTAACTATTCAACCTGGTGTTATCATCAGAAGTAATGTTGCGGCTTCCGCTTTGTTTGTAACTAGAGGGTCTAAATTAAACGCTATTGGAACGGCCTCTCAGCCTATTGTTTTTACTTCTAAAAATGCTGCTGGATCAAGAAACAGAGGCGACTGGGGTGGAATAGTACTTTTAGGTAAAGGTAGAGTTAATCAAGGTACAGGAACTAATTTTATTGAAGGAGTTTCACAAACAGTGGATACTCAATATGGTGGTGGATCTGCTCCTATTAATAATGACAATTCTGGTACATTAAAATATGTAAGAATTGAATTTGCTGGTTATGTATATTCTCCTAACAATGAGTTAAACGGTTTAACAATGGGTGGTGTTGGAAGTGGCACAACTATTGATTATGTTCAGGTTTCTTATTCAAATGATGATTCTTTTGAATGGTTTGGAGGTTCTGTAGACTGTAAGCATTTAGTTGCTTTAAATGGTTTAGATGATGATTTTGATACAGATTTTGGTTTCAATGGAAGAGTTCAATTTGGACTTTCAATAAAAGATCCATTAGCAGCAGATATTTCTACTTCAGAGTGTTTTGAATCTGATAATTATGCTGGAGACGGAAATCCTGCCTCATTAAATAGCCCTTATAGCACATGGCGTACATCTGCTATTTTTTCAAACTTTACTTGTTTAGGTCCTGTATATAGAGCGACTTTGTCTACACCGGCACTTTCTGTAAACGGGTTACATGATAAAGCTTTAAGAATTAGAAGAGCATCGGAATTAAAAGTTTTTAATTCACTTTTCCTTGATTTTAAAAGAGGTTTAGTACTTGAGAATAATTCAATTGCTAATTTTAACACGTTAAATCTTGTTAAATTCCAAAACAATATTATCTCTAGTTCTGGTGCAGCTTTAGTTGGTGGTCTTTCAACTCAATATGATGCTTCAGGTAATACTACAACTACAACTGCAACTACAAGTTTGTTAGTAAATCCTTACCCAGCAGTATCTTCTGCGTCAGGTCAAGTAACTTATGCTGGTTTAGATTACAGACCAGGTTCACAATCTATTGCTGCTTCTGGTGCGTCATTTAGTGATGCTACTTTTACAGGAATTTTAACAGTTATCCCTACAGATAATCCTATTGTAACTACTCCTATTACTAACTGTAAAGGTGCTGTTGCACAACCATTAAATGTTGTGGCGGCTCCTGGAACAGTTTTAAGATGGTATACAACTAATACAGCAACTGCACCTTTTACATTAACACAACCTACTATTTCTACAAGTGCTGTTGGTACTAGAACAATTTATGTTGCACAATATAATGCTACAACAAATCAAACGAGTTCAAAAGTTGCAATTGTAATTAATACAGTAGCAGCGCCTGCTGTTGCTTTAGCAGCAATCACTAATGGAGACGACACAGCTGCAATTACTCAAATTGGGGCTTATGTGGGTACTACAACTCCAGTAACTTACAAAGTGCCTGCATCTACTGAAGTAGGTGTAACAGGTTATAACTGGACGTTACCATTAGGAGTAAACTTGGTTAGTCAAACTCAACTTGGTAACGAAATTGTTGTTAACTTTAATAATGTACCATTTGGTGCTGAGGCTTATGGATCAATTGCAGTGCAAACAGTAAATGCTGCGGGATGTTTTGGAGTTAAAAAAGAAGTTAAATTAACTAAAGTTTTACCAGCTGCACCTGCTACAATTGTATTAAAAGATGCTGGTGTTACAAAAACTACTTTTGCTCAATACATGGGAACTAATAAAGAATTAGATGTTGTTGCAGCATCTGTTGCAGTAGCTTCATCATATGTTTGGGAATTGCCTACAGGTGTTACTCCTATTTATGGTACTGCTGGTACTCCAGTTGTAAAGTATTATTCTGTTTATCCGTTTATTAATACTATTTCTGCTGCTCCAGCTACTAGTTCAGCTAATGCAGGTGTAGTATATTATAAAGTTACTGAGACTACTTATAGTAATGGTATTGTAAAACAAGAAGGAAGAAAAATCAGAATTGGAGGAACTAATCCTGCAGGAGTAGTTTTTACAGCTCTTGATGAAGAATTAACTAACTTAACTAATGAAGGTGTTGCAGTTAATCCAATTTTCCCAATAATTTCTACAACGTTGCCTACTATCAAAGTTAATTTTGCTGGGGTTACAAGTTCAAATTCATTTAATTATTCAACTACTGCTGCAACGCCAGTTTCTACTAATGTATTGAGAATAGGAGTTAAGTCTAGAAATGGTGTTGGTGTTTCATCAACAAATAATGCAAGTGCAACTTTACCTACAACAACTTCAACTGCAAAATTACTTACTTTAAAAGCTACTTTACCAGCTGCAGTTTCAGCTATATCAGGTCAGTTAACAGCTTTATGTTCTGGATCTACTGTTAACTATACTTTAACGGCTTCCGCATTAGCTAGTTCTTATATTATTACTGCACCTGCAGGTTGTGTGGTTACTTCGGAAGCATCTCCAAGTAATACTAGTAATGTGTTGTCAATTAGTGGATTAACTTTTTCAGTTACTTATCCAGCTAATTTTACTATCACGGCTTCTACTTTAGTTGCTAACAAAACTTTAGTAGTTACTTCAGTAAACGGGATGGGAAATAGTCTTACAAATAAGAGTTTTAACTTAACTACTGTTGGTTGTAACCAAACACCAGTAACAAAACTTTCAGAAGTGACTACAGTTTCTTCAGTTGTTATTTATCCAAACCCAGTTATGGATATGTTTAACATGGAAATTAATGTACCACAAAACAGTAACATGGAAATGTCAATGGTTAATTTAAATGGTTCTGTAATATTTACAAAACAAATAGAATTGACTGCTGGTAGTAATGTTATTACAGAAAATATTTCTTCATTAAGTAATGGAGTTTATTTAGTAAGGTTGTTTAATTTATCAAATAATGAAGTAATTGTTAAAAAATTAATAAAGAATTAATTTATTAGTTAATAAATTTTAATAGGGAGCTATATGCTCCCTATTTTTTTATGTTTTTTTACTGTGTTTGTCATCAATTTATTAACTAATAAATTAATATATATTTAATTTTTAGCTAACATCAAAATTTTATTAATAGCATATTTTTGCCATAATTATTTAAAATTAAATCAAATGAAACTATTTTATTCTATCTTTTTATTTTTATTTTTTTCAGCATCTTATGCTCAATTATCTACACTTAAGGGTGTTGTTATTGAAGAAAAAACAGGATTACCAGTTCCAGGAGCGGTAGTAAATTTAAAGAGTCCATCAAAAAATGTAATTACTGGGGCTGATGGGGTTTTTGTTTTTACAAAACTAGAGTCAGGAACTTACGAATTATTAATTAAAGCTTCAGGATATAATGACAAAGAAGTTGTGGAGATTGTTTTATTAGCAAATGATATTAATAGTTTAACTATTACATTAGAGGAGAAAAGCAATGAAATTGAGCAAGTTGTTATTAAGTCAACAAAAGCGAAAGTAGAATCTGTAAAAGGGTTACTAACGTTACAAAAAAATAGTACTACTGTTTCTGATGGTATTTCATCAGAAGCCATAAAACGCACACCAGATAGAAACACTTCAGATGTTTTAAAAAGAATTAATGGCGCTAGTGTTCAAGACAATAGATTTGTTATTGTTAGAGGGTTAAATGACAGGTATAATATGTCATTATTAAACGGCGCTCCACTTCCTAGTTCTGAACCAGATAGAAAAGCCTTTTCATTTGACATTTTTCCATCGAATATGTTGGACAATATAGTGATTACAAAAACAGCTTCTCCGGATCTTCCAGGTGATTTTGCAGGGGGAATTATTCAAATTAGTTCAAAATCAGTTCCGGATAAAGATTTTCAATCTTTAACAGTAGGTTCTGGGTACAATACTATCACTACATTTAAGAATAAAAGATCGTATGCTGGAAGTGGTACAGATTGGTTGGGCTTTGATAATGGTCAAAGAGCGTTACCATCTTCCATTCCAAATACTGATGCTTTTAATCAACTTTCGTATTTAGAAAAGGCAAATTTGGCTAAATCTTTTGAATATGATTGGAGAATAAATGATGAAACTTTTAAACCAAACACAAACTTTCAGTACACAATTGGTAGAAGTTTTGATATATCTCAAAAAAGATTAGGATTATTATTTGCTGTTTCCAATAGTGTATCTAATAATTATAATGAAATTGAAAGAAATGAATATAATAATGGTTTCAATACTTCGGAACTGCTATCTAAATTCAGCGACAGAAATTACAGTCAAGATGTTTTAACGAGTGCTTTAGCTAATTTTTCATTAAAATTTAATCCAAATCATACTATTTCATTCAAGAATACATACAGTATAAACTCAGAAGACTTAGTAGTAGAAAGAGAGGGAAAAGCAGATGTAACAAACACCAATTTTACAAAATCCGACGTTCGTTGGTTTACTAGTAACAAAATTTATTCTGGTCAATTTAATGGGGATCATTTTTTTACTACTAGCAATATCAAATTAAATTGGACCACTTTTTATAGTAATATTGTACGTTCAATACCAAATTTAAGAAGAAATGTATATTTAATTGCTGACCCGGATAGTCCAGATGTAGCCTTAAACACGCCTATTGCACAGATTCCAGTTAACACTGGTGGTCCAGATTATGGTGGTGGTATGTTTTCATCAGAAAATCAAGAAGTAATTTATGGTGGAAAACTAGATGTTTCAAGAAAGTTTACTTTTGGTGATTTTGTAAACGATGTTAAAATAGGTGGTTTACTTCAAAAAAGAGACAGAGACTTTTTTGCTCGTCAATTGCAATATAATCAATTGCTTTCTGGTGGTACTTTTAACTCTAGTTTATTATCACTTCCTAATGAATCTATATTTAATAGCGCAAATATGGGTATCATATCTCCAGGAAATACGGGTTTTACTTTATTTGACTTATCTAAACCTACAGATAATTACAATGCAGGTTCTAATTTGAGTGCTTCTTATTTGATGTTTGATAATAGATACAAAAAACTTAGATTAGTATGGGGTTTACGTGTAGAAGATTTTACTCAATATTTAAATACTAGAGATGGAAATGGTAATATTATTAATTCTAAAACTAATGTAGTTGATTTTTTACCCTCAGCTAATTTTATTTATTCTGTTACATCAAAAGCTAATTTACGTGTAAGTTATTCGAAGACGTTAAATAGACCAGAGTTTAGAGAGTTAGCGCCTTTCGGATTTTATGATTTTACCACGCAGTTTTTTACACAAGGAAATCCTAATTTAGAAAGAGCTACAATTAAAAATTTTGATATAAGATATGATTTATATCCTGGAAAAGGACAATTGTTTTCAATTTCCTATTTTGTAAAACAATTCACAAATCCTATTGAAATTATTCAACAAGTAAATAATAAAACAATTACGTACCAGAACGCTAAAAGTGCCAAAAATGCTGGTGTAGAAATTGAATTTAGAACACTTTTAAGTTCCTTATTTGGTTTAAGTGAGTCTAATGTTTTAGAGAAATTTACTTTATTTTCAAATGCCGCTATAATAAATTCTGTAGTGGATGTTTCCAATGTTAATGAAGGAAATAAAGAAAAAGCAAGGCCTTTGCAGGGTCAATCTCCATACATTTTTAATGCAGGTTTACAATTTAATGATAAAGACAGTGGTTTTATTTTTTCAACAAATGTAAATAGAGTTGGAAATAGAATTGCTATTGGTTCAAGTCAAGTAGAACCAGCAATTTGGGAAAAGTCAAGAACATTCCTTGATTTACAAATAGCTAAAGCTTTTTACAACAATAAAATAGAATTAAAATTAAATGTGCAAAACGTTTTAGCGCAAGATTTAATTTTCTATCAAAATAATTTTCAAAAAAATGCGCCACAGCAAAACTCAAATAGTGGAATTGAAATTTCATCTTTTGGTGGTTCTTCTAGCCAGGATTATTATGATTCTAATGTAGATGATGCGCTATGGACTACTAAATTTGGAAGAAGTTTTTCTTTTTCCTTTACATATAATTTTTAATATTAAAAGTCAAATAATTATTACCAGTTTAAAATATTTTTGATTCATTTAATGGAACTTGATAGATTTAGTGCTTCATTTAAAATACATTTTCTATGGTCAAAAATTTTACCGTCAGGAGAGGGGGAGTTTAACCTTGATGAATTTGATAAATATAATGAGGTTATTAACGAGTGTATTAATAATGGTTTAACTCCATATATAGTAATTTGTAGTGGTGATTTACCAGCAAAAATTAAAAGTATGGGCGGTTGGTCCAATAGAGATATTTTAATGTTATTTGAATATTATGTTGGTATTTGTGTAGAGAAATTTAAAGACAGAGTTCACCATTGGATTTTATTTAATAATCCTAATAATATCTGTGGTTCATTTTATTTTTTAGGCTTAAAGTCAAAATATCGTTATGGTATGGACAAATTTATCCCGAATGTTCATCACATACTATTATGTCATTCTGTCGGCTTTAATAAAATAAAGAAAATTGACTCTAAGGCTATAGTTGGAACGAATTTATTATTTACTAATTTAATTCCAATTAATCCCTTACAGCCCAATGTTGCTTCGGCTATCCGTGCAGATTGTTTACTTCATAGTTTGTTTGTTGAGCCATTTCTGGGGTTAGGCTATCCTTATAAAGTATTGCCGTTTTTGAGTAAGATAAAAAAGTATTTTTTAGAAGACGATTTAATCCATATTATTGTCAACTTAGATTTTATAAGCTTAGATTTTAATGATAACGTATTGGTTAAACATAATTCTTATTTGCCGTTTACTAATGCTAGTATAATTAGTAATTTATTAGATGACAATCATAAGAAATCATCAAACATTAATTATAATGTGATTAAAAAGTTTAGTATGTACGAAAACATCAATAAGATAATTCTTATTAATTAAATTATTATAGATAAGTAAATCTATTTTTATTTTTTTGTGATTTATAATTGATTTTTTTCTAAAAATTCTAATTCATATATTAAAGTTGCTGTTTTTTATTAAAATAGCAATTGTCATTAAGTTTAGTTTTGATAGTTACTGTTATTTATTATTATTTTCGTTTGATGATGATGATTACTTGTATTTATTAAGCTTAATTTTTTTTTCTAAAAAAAATAATTATATTTGCATAAATTTTATTAATACTATCATGAAGAAAATAATTACAATACTAGTTTTACTAGTTTCTTTTAATCTTGGTTTTTCACAAGAAGAAAAAAACAAAGACAATAACGAACAAAAAACACCTATTGCAAAAAAAGAAAAAGAATACAACACTTGGTCTGTAAACTTTAATTTTGGTACTAATATTCCTGTTGGGCCATTTAATGAAGGGTACTATGCCTTAACAGATGACTTTTTTACCCAACCTGAATTCAATCATTTTGATTTAAATGTTAGAAAAATGTTTAACACTAAATTTGGTTTGATGTTTGATTTCGGCTACGATAATTTCGACAATTCTAATGACAGTAAACCTTTTAGTAACAACATGTACAGAACTACACTTCAGGGTGTGATGAATTTACATCATGTGTTGAATTTTGAAGAGTTTACTAGAAAATTTGGATTACAATTTCATACAGGAGCTGGTTTTTCTTATTTAGTTGCACCTAATTATACTACTACTTTTAATCATTATGATAATATATTTAGCGTGTTAACGGGTATGACTGGTTTAATTAAAATCAGTGATAGATTTGCGATGAATGTTGATTTTACCATGTCTAAAAACTTCTCACATCATCATACCTTAGATGGTACACTTTACATAGATCCAATTAATCCTAGTAATGCAAGAACTGGTTTGGTTTATAACACTACTGTAGGTTTAACCTATTACATTGGTAAAAAACAAACGCATGCAGATTGGTATATAGGCGAAAAGAAGGAAGACAAAATGGATGATTTATTAGCCCGTATTCAAGATTTAGAAAATAAATTGAAAGATACTGATGGTGATGGCATTCCTGATTTAGAAGATGCTTGTGTTGATAAAGCAGGAACTAAGCAATTACGCAAAGACGGTTGTCCTGATTCTGATGGTGATGGCATAGTGGATTGTGATGATAAATGTCCTACGGTTAAAGGTCCAACGGAAAACATTGGATGTCCATGGCCAGATACAGATGGTGATGGTGTAACCGATAATATTGATATCTGCTCAGCTGTAAAAGGAGAAGTTAACAACGCGGGTTGTCCATTAGTTGATTTAGATGGTGATGGAATACCAGATTACGATCGCGATGGTGATAAAGTTCCGGATCAAAAAGACAAATGTCCAGATGTAAAAGGTTATGTAGAATTCAATGGATGTTTAGAAATACCTGCAACAGATCTTAAGAGATTGTACGATTTATCAAGAGTAATTTTATTCCATGTTGATAAATACTCATTCCAATCTCGTAGTTATCCTAAAATGGATGAGGTTGTTGCCTTTATGAAAGAATATCCTGATGCAAGATTTAGTATAGAAGGTCATACAGATTGGGACAATACAGATAGTTATAATGAAAGATTGTCATTCAACAGGGTAACTGCTGTTAAGAATTATTTAATTAAAAAAGGAATTGATCTTTCTCGTCTAGAAATAGCTTGGTATGGTGAATCAAGACCAATTGATACAAATACTACTATTCAAGGTAAAGCTAATAATAGAAGAGTTGAACTAAACTTTATTAGACCTGTTAAAAAGTAATTTATTATAATTTTGAATAATTAGGGGGAGTTTAATCCCCCTAATTGTTTTAAATATGTCTTTTTTATGTTTGTAAAAAACAAAGAAGTTAATCGTATTTAAAAAAATTATTGTTAATTAAATTTCTAATAATAATGGGTACAATTTTAATTACTGGAGGTGCCGGTTTTATCGGATCTAATCTCTGTGAATATTTTTTAAAAAAAGGTTATAGCGTTACTTGTTTAGATAATTTTTCAACAGGTCATCGTCATAATATTGATTCTTTACTTGATAATCCTAACTTTACTTTACTTGAAGGGGATATAAGAAATTTCGAAACATGCGCTTTAGCTGTTCAAGGTAAAGAGTACGTTTTACACCAAGCCGCATTAGGTTCTGTACCCAGATCAATAAATGACCCTATTACAAGTAATGATGTAAATGTTTCAGGATTTTTAAACATGTTAGTGGCTTCAAGAGACGCACAAGTTAAAAGATTTGTGTATGCTGCAAGCTCATCAACGTATGGAGATTCAACACATTTACCTAAAGTTGAAGAGGTAATTGGAAAACCATTATCGCCTTATGCAATTACCAAATATGTTAATGAGTTGTATGCTGATATTTTTTCAAAAACTTATGGTTTGGAATGTATAGGATTAAGGTATTTTAATGTTTTTGGTAGAAAACAAGATCCCAATGGAGCCTATGCTGCCGTAATTCCAAAATTTGTAATGCAATTAATGCAACATGAAAGCCCTTTAATAAATGGAACTGGAGATTTTTCTAGGGATTTTACGTATATAGACAATGTGATTCAGATGAATGAACTTGCGATGCTTGCAACAAATGTTAACGCAATAAATACAGTTTATAATACTGCTGTTGGCGATCGAACAACATTGAACGAGCTAGTAAGTTATTTAAAAGAGTTTTTATCAGAAAAAGACCCAGCTATTGCTGATATTCAAGTACTTTACGGTCCAAATAGAGCAGGTGATATTCCGCATTCTTTAGCCTCAATAGCAAAGGCACAAAAATTATTAGACTATAATCCCACCCATAAAATACGTGAAGGAATAAAAGAAGCAGTACAATGGTATTGGAATAATTTAAAAGAATAAGATAATTATTATAAAAAAATAAAAGTTAAGAATACAGCATTTTATTATAAAAAGTGCATCGAACACAAAATTTAGTACATGAAAAATATTGCCATCATTGGATTAGGTTACGTAGGGCTTCCACTAGCTAGATTATTTGCTACAAAATACCCTGTTATTGGGTTTGATATTAATCAAAATCGTATTAATGAATTACGCTCGGGTACGGATAGTACTTTAGAAGTCTCTGATGACATTTTGCAAGCCGTTTTAGTAAAAGAAAACCCAGTTGCTTCTAGCGAGTTGAGTACTGGGTTGTTTTGTTCATTTGATATAACAGACATTCAAGAATGTAATTATTTCATAGTTACGGTACCTACACCAGTAGATAAAAATAACCGTCCCGATTTAACCCCTTTGTACAAAGCAAGCGAAACAGTAGGAAAGGTATTAAAGAAAGGCGATATTGTAATTTACGAATCAACAGTCTATCCTGGTGCTACTGAAGAAGAATGTATTCCAGTTTTAGAACGAGTAAGTGGTTTAAAATTTAATGTGGATTTTTTCGCAGGCTATTCACCAGAACGAATTAATCCTGGAGATAAAGAACATACCGTTGAAAAAATTCTGAAAGTCACTTCAGGTTCAACACCTGAAATGGGTCAAAAAGTAGATGCCCTTTACAAAAGTGTAATTACGGCCGGAACCCATCTAGCCCCTACTATTAAGGTGGCAGAAGCAGCTAAAGTTATTGAAAATTCGCAAAGAGATATTAATATTGCTTTTGTTAATGAATTAGCAAAGATTTTCAATTTATTGGAAATCGATACCCACGCAGTCCTAGAGGCAGCCGGTACTAAGTGGAACTTTTTACCTTTTAAACCAGGTTTAGTAGGCGGACATTGTATTGGAGTGGATCCGTACTATTTGGCCCAGAAAGCCCAAGAAGCGGGCTACCATCCTGAAATCATATTAGCTGGTAGAAGATTAAATGACAGTATGGGAGAATATGTAGCTTCTCAAGTAGTGAAATTAATGATTAAAAAAGGAATTGCTATTAATGGCGCTGCGTTACTACTATTAGGTATTACATTTAAAGAAAATTGCCCAGATGTACGTAACACTAAGATTGTGGATGTAGTCAAAGCATTAGAAGACTATGGAATTAATGTAACGATATATGACCCATGGGCTAATCCTTCAGAAGTACAGCACGAATATAATATAACCTGTTATTCTGAACTTGCTTCAGAATCTACATTCGATACAATTGTTTTAGGAGTATCGCATAATGAGTTTGTAGATTTGAATTTAGCACCATTATTAAATGAAAATGGGGTAATTTATGATGTAAAAGGCGTATTGAAAAATAGCGACAGTAAATTATAATAACTTAGAATAAGCGTATGAAAATTACTTTAATTGCTGGTGCACGACCTAATTTTATGAAAATAGCTCCTGTTATTCATGCTATTCATAAAGAACAAAATAATGGATCTGATATTCAGTATCGTTTAGTACATACAGGTCAGCACTACGATAAAGCAATGAGTGATACTTTCTTTGAAGAATTAAACATTCCCAATCCTCATGCTAATTTAGGATGCGGTGGTGGTAGTCAAGCAGAACAAACGGCTGCTATAATGATTGCTTTTGAAAAAGAATTAATCGATAATCCTGTCGACTTGGTTGTGGTGGTTGGAGATGTAACTTCAACTATGGCTTGTAGCATTGTGGCAAAAAAGTTACATACCAAAGTAGCACATATTGAAGCCGGAATACGAAGTTGGGATCTATCTATGCCAGAAGAAATCAATCGTCTGGTGACAGATGCTATTACCGATTACTTTTTTACAACTTCTGAAGTAGCGAATAAAAACTTGCTAAATACAGGGGTTAAAAAAGATCAAATCTTTTTTGTGGGAAATGTAATGATTGATACCTTACTTGCCAACAGACCTAAATTTTCAAAACCTGAAATTTTTGATCAATTAGCTTTAAAAGAGAAAGAATATTTAATGCTTACGATGCATCGACCAGCAAATGTTGATGCTGCAGAAAAGCTTAAAACCACCATGCAAGAAATTATAAATAATGTGCATGGATTGCCTATTATTTTTCCTATTCATCCCAGAACAGCAAAGATTTTTTCTGACTTAGGAATTGAGGCTGATAATTTGTTTATAGTAAACCCTATGGGCTATTTAGAATTCAATTATTTAGTTGAAAAAGCCAAAGCCGTAATTACAGATTCAGGAGGTATAACGGAAGAAACTACCGTAATGGGTGTGCCTTGTATCACACTTCGTGACAATACAGAACGACCAGAAACCATAACCATTGGAACCAATGAATTAATTGGTACAGCTCCTGATAAAATTAAACCAACATTAGATAAATTATTTGATGGTCAATGGAAAAAAGGAGGCATACCCGAGTTATGGGATGGAAAAGCGGCTGAGAGAATTGTAAATATAGTCCAGCTATTTTAAATAAATGAATAACCAAAAATCAGGTAATTTTAATCAAGTTCTTTGGTTAGGAGTTGGACAAATTGGTACTTATGTTATAGCCTTTTTAAGCACAATAATATTATCTCGCTATTTATCCAAAATAGAATATGGAACTTACAGTCAAATTATTTACGTATACATGACCTTGATGTCCATTTTTACAATTGGACTACCATCTATTTTTTCATATTATATTCCAAGGTTATCTTCAAGTCAACAAAAGACTTTAATTGGTAGTTTAAACAAAATTTTCTTGTATTTAGGCGCTATATTTTCTTTAGTCCTATATTTCTCATCATCTATTATTGCTGGTTTGTTGAAAAACCCAGAACTAGCCATTGGACTAAAAATATTTGCAATATTTCCTCTTTTTACTTTACCAACTTTAGGCGTAGAAGGTTTATATACTGCTTTAAGAAAAACAAGAGAAGTCGCTTTTTATCAAATTTATTCGCGAACCTTAATGTTATTGTGTATTGTATTACCGGTTGTACTTTATCAGCCTAACTACCGATTAGCCATAATTGGTTGGGGTGTTGCCTCTTTTTTATCTTTTATCATGGCAATGTACATGAAAACCAAGCCTTATATGAAAGTTGAAAAGGAATTTATACCCGATATGTATAAATCTATTTTTAATTATTCATGGCCTTTGTTAGGCGCTTTTGTTGCCGGATTTTTTATTACTTCTGCAGATCAATTTTTTATTAGTAGATATTATGGTACAGAAGCATTTGCCGACTATTCAGCTGGAAGTTACGGAATTCCATTGGTAGCAATAATTTCTGCTTCTTTAAAAAAAGTTTTGATGCCGCTTTTTTCAAAAGCAGAACATGAAGGGAAAATAGAAGATGCTATAAAATCTTATATTAATGCTGTTAATAAATCAATAAAGTTGGTTTTTCCACTAGTAGTTTATGCGCTTTTTTTTACAAGCTATATTGTATTGTTTATCTATGGAGAAAAGTATTCCGCTTCCTATTCATTTATGAGAAATCATCTCATAAGAGATTTTCTTCAAATTTTTCCATATTTTTCTGTTTTCTTAGCATTGGGTATGTCAAGAGTATATTTCAATATGCATATTTATGGAGTTGTATTCGTTTGGGTATTGGACTTTATTGTAGTAAAGTCCGGTTTAGATGCGTCATTTATAGTTTTAGTTAGGACACTTTTTGGGGTTTTTTCAACTATTTTTGCCATGATATATTTATTTAAAGTTAAAAAAATTAATCTGATGCCAAGAATTGTGACCAACCAAATATTGATTATTATACTGCATTCCACTTTATGTGCTTTTCTAATTTTTCTATTGAACTATACGTTTTTATGGGGCCATTATAAGCCTTTATTTACCTTAATGATAACATTCTTTTTGTACTATATATTATTAATAGGTTCAAGTTTTATATTCAAAATAAATTATCTGGAATTAATTTTAAATTTTAAGAAAAAATGAAAATTAAATTAGTTTTTGCGGGTGATTTTTGCACAAATAATCCAGAGAAAATCTTATTTTCTAACAGTTTAAAGGACCTATTAGAATCAAGTGATGTGAATTGTATCAATTTTGAGGCTCCCTTGTCAAAAGGTAAGTTAATATCTCCAAATGGTAATAAGTTAGTACAATCAAATAGTTCTCCTGATTATATTGAAAAATGGGGTTTTAATTTAATTTCATTAGCTAATAATCACATGTGTGATTATGGAGAAGAAGGTTTAATACATACAAAACAGTCTTTTAAGTCGTCAATTACAGTTGGTGCAGGAAATTGGTTGGAATCCTATGAGGTGAAATATATTGAAATTAAAGGAATTAAAATTGGTTTTTTTTCAGGAACATCATCTGATTTTTCCTCTTTAAAAGACAAATGGGATGATAGCAATAAAATGGGTTGTGCATGGATCAATCATTATTCAGTAAATACTATTATTTCTACTGCAAAAAAACAATGTGATTTTTTAATTGTTATTTCACATGGCGGAATTGAATTTATGGATGTACCACTACCTGAATGGCGAGATAGATATAGAGAATTGATTGAAATGGGTGCTGATGCCATTATAGGTTCTCATCCTCACGTACCGCAAGGTGTTGAAAATTACCAAGGGAAACCTATTTTTTACAGTTTGGGTAACTTTTGCTTTGATAAAAACACCACAAATAAGCCATTGTATTGGGATACTAGTATTTTGGCCATTTTAGAAATTGAAAATAATAAAATCAGCTTTAATTCCATCCCAGTGGTAAAAAATGAAAACCGTATAGATATTGATGTTTCAGAAAAAATAGTAAATCATCATAATTATCTTTCAGAGATCTTAAAGGATGATAAAAAATATATTGAAAAAGTTAATGCGGATGTATTAAAATTATATGATAAATATTATACTTGGATTTTGTATAGTGCTAAAGCCGTAGAAATCAAATTTAGTATACATAATTTTATTCTATTTTTTAAAACACTTTTTTTGGCAAGACGAAATGAAAAGGTATTTTTGCATCAAATTAGAGAGGAGAGCACTCGTTGGCTCATAATTCGCGCCCTAAAATTAAAGTCAAAATCGGCACTATAAATAATAATGAAAATAAAAATTAAAAGTATAATAAAAGAAATTTATCCGTTATCTTTTATTTGGATCAAAATAGATTGGTTAATCACAAAATATAAAATAAAAAAAGATATCAGAATTATTCCTAATTCAATTTACAACAAAACATTTGGGAAAAATATAAATTGGACAAATCCAAAGACCTTAATTGAGAAAATTTATTGGATGCAATTATATACAGATACAAGTTTATGGACATTGTGCGCTGATAAGTATGCTGTAAGACAATTTGTAAAGGATAAAGGCTGCGAGGATGCCCCTTAAATACCCTTTATGGGAAATGGGACCATGCTACTCAAATAAATTGGGAGGAATTGCCCAATAGTTTTGTGTTAAAAACAAATAATGCTTGTGGGCAAATGATTTTAGTGAAAGATAAAAATAAATTAAATATACCCAAAACCATAAATAAATTAAATAATTGGTTGGCTTCTAAATATGGGTATAGAGATGCTCAATTTCATTATACCAAAATTAAACCATGTATTATTGCCGAGAAAATATTAGAAAACGAGGATGATGAATCTACAACTTTAATTGATTATAAAGTTTGGTGTTTCAATGGGAAACCTGAAAGTATTATTGTAGTACATTCTAGAACACAGAATAGTTTGTTAATAACCTTTTTTGATTTGGAATGGAATAATATTTCTAATTATGCTATTGATAACCATAATAAGCGTTATAGTAATATCGATATTCCAAAACCTCATTCATTGTCTGATATGATAAAAATAGCGGAAAAACTTTCACAAGGGATACCTCAAGTAAGAGTTGATTTCTATGAAATAAATAGAAAAGCAGTTTTTGGAGAAATGACATTTACCACCGGATTTGGGGCTTTATCATCTGATTATTATAATTATTTGGGAGACAAAATTGATTTAAGTAAAATTAAAAAATTAGAAAAACCTTTACAGCCACTAGATTGGGCATAATAAAAAAATATGTAAATTATTTACACAACTTTACAATAAATTAAATGAATGATTACCAACTAATTTTTCAAAAAAGAGCAAATGACTATCACTATGCCATGCAAAATTTTCCAAATGCTCGTGATTTTGAATTTGAAAATTTAATTTCTACAGTCGATTTTTCAAGTATTCAAAAAGTTTTAGATGTTCCTTCTGGTGGTGGTTATTTAAAAAGATACCTTCCAAAAAATATTGAGCTTAGCTCTGCTGACTTTTCGGAAGGTTTTATAAATGAGAATATACAATTAGTACAACCGACGGAATTTCCCTACGCTGATAATTCTTTTGATTTAGTGCTTTCTTTAAGCGGAATGCATCATTTGAATGATGTTTCTATATTTGTAAATGAATGTTTAAGAGTGGTTAAAGAAAACGGTTCATTTATCTTTTCTGATGTAAAAAAAGACAGTCCAGTAGATTTTTTTTTAAATGAATTTGTTAATAAATATAATTCTTTAGGACATAATGGGGTGTTTTTTTCTGAAAACGCATTTGTTGAATTTCCGTTATTACAAGAAAAAATCATACGAATCCAATACAAACAATATCCGTTTTTATTTAAAAATAAAGCAGAAATGATTTATTTTTTTTCTTTATTCTTTGGGTTAGATAAAGCAAGTGAAAAAATTATTTATGATGGAATTAGTGATATTTTAGGAGTTAAGGCAACACCAAATGGACTCGAGGTGGGTTGGGGACTGATCCAATTTGAATTTAAAAAGTAGTCATATCTCAAAATGATTTAAAGTAATTGTTCAACGTAATAATTAATTATTCCATTTAAGTAGTTTTTTTGTAAATACAAATTGTAAAAAAAATAAAAATCACAATAGTTGATGCTAACTAATAAAAAATGAAATGGAAACGAAATAACAAACAAATAAATTTATATTTGTATAGGTTTAAGTAATTTGTTATTAATATAAAAATTTTGCTGTTTTTTTGGCGGCTGATACTAATTGGAATTTTTTAATATGTACATGAACATTATTACTCATTATAATAGATTTAAAAATTCTAGCGTGTATTTGAGTTTTTTACTTGCTTTTACACAAAGTATTATTGCATTAATTTTTATTGGTATTGATTTTTTCTTTTCGAAAGGGTTAAGTGTAAAAGATTTTGGAGTTTGGAAACAGCTAATGTTTGTTGTTAATCTAATTATACCTATTTTATCTTTTGGTATAGCGGAGGGATACAAATATTATTTAGCAAAAGACGGTAAAAAAATTCAAACCTTTGCTAATACGTTTTACTTATATTTTAGTATTACCATCTTATTTTTTGCAGTGGTTCTGCTAGTAAATATTTTAGGGTTTTTCGGCTTTTTACAATTAAAACAGTACTATTTTTTAAGTTTTTTATTTCCAATAGCTTATTTTGCATTTGTAATAAACAAAACATTACGATACGCTTATATTAACGACGCTAAAATACTCCTACATTCTAAAATTACAACATTTTGTTTTGCGTTTACTAGTGTTTTACTACTTGCGTCTTACTTGACTTTTAACAGAATAATTGTTTACCACTTATACATAGGAATTTGTTTGTATATAGTAACATTTATTACGCCAATTTTTTTTCTTATTTATAAAGGGAAATATATTTTAACAAATAGATGGTTTAGTAAAGAATTTTGTATTAAAGTATTAAAACAAGGATTACCAATATATATTGCAACATTTATTGGAACATTGACTTTGAATACAAGTATGTTAATTGTAAATACATTTGAAGATATAGAAACTTTTGCAATTTTTTCAGTAGGCGCATTAGAAGTTCCCGTATTTGCTATGTTAAGTGCAGCTTTTTCTCAAAAAATTTATCCTGAACTTGTAAGATTAGTATCCTCAGGAGAAAAGGAAAAGGCTAAAAAACTTTGGATGAAAACTACATTGCAGGTTTCGTATATTACGTATCCGTTAATCATCCTATTAATGTTTTTTGCAAAGGATATTATTTTTATGGTTTATAGTCCAAAATATGAAGACGCTGTATTTTTATTTAAAACATATTTATTAATTGGAATTTTTAGAAATAATTATTATGGCGCTATTATTACCGCTTCAGGTCAAGCAAAATATATAACATTTTACGCATTATGCATGCTTGTTTTAAATGCAATATTGTCTTTAGTGTTATACTATTTTTTAGGAGTGTCAGGGGTTGTTTTTGGGACTTTAGCTGCAACAATATTAATTCAATTTTTACAATTAAATCATGAAAAGTTAGTATTACCTTATATACAAAAGTTTTTGTTTAATCCTAAAATAATCTTCTTAATTATTCTTATTTTTGTGGCTTACTTTTTTTAGTAAAATTTTTCAAAAAGAAAGCAATGAAAAAAAACATCTTAATTATATCTTATTCATATCCTCCTAACAATGTTGCTGGTGCACAACGACCATATGCTTTAGCTAAATATTTAGCTAAAGAAAAATACAATGTTACAGTAATTACCTGTGAAAATCCCGATTTACCATTAGGTAAAAATGAGAATTTTGATTCAAATTTAGCGGGTGTTGAGATTCAATATATCAGAAGTAAAGTTGGAAATTTAGACAGTAATTTGCGTCAAAAAAATAACAATCATATAAAAAAAGGGAATATTTCTGTTACTGTAAAATCTATGTTGTTTAAAATTGGGCAACAGCTCATTTTCCCGGATAAAGCTATGTTTTGGTATAGTAATGTGAAACAATTCTTAAACAAGAATCCGCAACTTATCGAAAATACAGATGTAGTTTTTTCTACTTCACCCGGAGTTACGAATCATCAGATTGCTCTATTTCTAAAAAAGAAAAAGAAACAAATACATTGGATTGCCGATTTTAGAGATTTTAATTATTTAGAAAATTGGGAAGAAAAAAAAGGCGTAAAAGCCTTCTTACATAAAAACTTGGAATATAAAATAATCAAAGAGGCCAACGTATTAACTTTTGTAACAAAGACTATGTTGCAAGTATATCAAAAGCATTACGAACCATTTGCTTCAAAAATGTTAAGTGTGTACAATGGTTTTGAAATAGAGGATATTCCTAGAGTACGTCAGAAGAATAATGATAAACTTGTTTTTTTCTATGCAGGTACCTTTTACAACGGATTACGTTCTCCGCTTCCTTTGCTTCAATTGATAGATAAAGCAATCGAGGATAAGTTAATCGATAGTACTAATGTTATTATTCAAATCGCGGGTAATATTGAAGAACAAACTAAGTCGCAAATGATGGCATTTAAAGCCTATACTTGCATCGATTTTTTGGGAAACTTACCAAGAGCAGAAGTGCTTGATTATATGCGTAATAGTTCAATTTTGTGGTTAATAGTGGCTAATATTAAATCGCATTATCAAACAATCCCTATAAAATTCTTCGAATATATTGCCGCTAAGAGACCGATAATTAACTTTGCTCCAAAAGAAGCCGAAGTGTCCTTCATTATAAAAAACCATCAAATGGGTTGTAATATGGATACTTTAGATTTTTCTATGGAAGAAAGTTACCCAATATTTCAAGAGTGGATAGCAAAATTTAAAAAAGGAGTATTTGAGTTGGAATTAGATCTAAATATTGATACTTTTACATGGGAACAACAGCTGCAAAAAATAAATGAATTTATTTAAAATATGAATAAAAGACTAGCAGGTTTAGGTTTACCTTTATTTATTTTACTTCCTTTGTCGGGTTTTTTATTTTCTTTATTTGATTTTAAATCCAAAAAAAGCGCTTTTATTTATGTGGCATTCAGTATACTATACGGATATTCAATTTCGTTTTCAGAAACAGGGGCAGATTCCTATCGTTATGCATTAGCTTTTGCAAATTTCGATAATTCATTAAATTATGACAGAATAATTACTTTGTATCAATTGGGTGAATTGAGAGATTTATATCGATTGATCTTATTTTATCTAACTTCTATTTTTACTAGTAATCCAAAAGTTATGTATGCATTAGCTGGTGGAATATACGGTTTTCTAAGTTATTTAAACTTACGGATTTTACTTAATCAAAAAAAGCAATCTAGTGATAAGTATATATTTTTGTTGATCCTGATTTTTTTCACTTTCGTTTCGTTATCAAATATTAATGGCTTTCGTTTTTGGACGGGCGCTATGTTATTATTTTATTCCTCTTATCATTTCATCCTTAAAAAAAAGAACTTTTGGGTATTTGGTGTACTTGTAACGCCTCTATTTCATTATGGTTTTATGCCTGTAATGCCCCTTATAATTATTTATAAATTTTTTCTGCATCCTTTTTTATATAATGAAAGTGGAGTGAGCCCAATTTTATATTACTTATTTATAACATCTTTTATTATATCTTGGGTGTTGTCAACGAATTCGATTGATATTGGTTTTATAAAGGACAACGATGTATTTAGTGGAGAAGTTGCAAATAGAATAGAATTTTTAAACAGTGAAAGGGCAACTTCTATTGTTAAATCAAGAGTTGAAAGTTCATTATTTTTATCTGTCCAAAAATATTTTAATATTTTTATTAAAATATATGTTTTTATAGCAGTTCTGTTTTTAAAAAATAGGATTCTTAAAATTAAAGGGAATAAATTAGAATATAATACAATTTTAGCGTTTGTGATGTTTTTTTATTCGTTTGCTTTCATCGCAACATCTTTTCCATCGGGTGCGCGTTTTTTAAATATAGCCCATCTATTTTTAATGCTCTTAATGGTAATAATGTATGTAAAGTATAGTAATAGGAATTTTAAAAAAATAATTAGCTGGTCATTACCTGTTTTTTCATTTAATATTCTTTTCACAAATGGGATGCTGTCATGGCTTATTTTAACACCTACCTTTTGGTATGGTAATTTTTTCTGGATTATTATTGAAGGTCTTGATTTTATTATATAGCCTTAATTAAGCAAACAAAAACATTCTATATGAAAGATAAAATATATAAACAAGCACCTTATTTTATAAAGGTTATATTACTCAATATTATTGCATTGTTGAATTTTAAAAAAAGAAAAACTAAAGGTTATGCTTTTTATTTAAAAAAATATCTAGATCAGTGGCACTTGGATGTAGAAAATTTAGAAAATATTCAGAAAGATGAATTAAAAAACCTCCTTAAAGAAGTTTACACCTATTCAGCTTATTATCAAAAGATATTTAATAATAAAAACATAACTATTGGAGATATTGAAAATAATCCCAGAAATGTTCTGAATAGATTACCATTGTTAAGTAAAGCGGACAGAAGGACTTTCTCAAAAGAGATTCTCAACAACAATCCTAAGCGTAAATTAATCGAAATAGGCTATACTAGTGGTACGTCTGGCACGCCTACGGAGAATTATTTAGATCAAGAATCAATGGATAGAAGTTTTGCGTTATGGTCTAGATTTCATGAAATAATAGGTGTAAAAAAAGGGATGAAATCTATTCGTTTCTCAGGAAGATTAATTGTGAATCCGAAACAAAAAGGATGGCCTTTTTGGGTGTATAATTATTTTGACAAACAATTATTAATGTCAACGTATCATCTTACTGAACGAAATATAGTAGAGTATATTAATAAAATTAATAAATTTTCTCCTCAGTATTTGGACGGTTACCCATCTGCATTTTATATAATTGCAAACTTTGGTTTAAAAAACGGAATAAAATTAAAATGCCAGCCAATCGCAATCACAACTACAGCCGAAACTTTATATGATTATCAAAGAAGTATAATTCAAGAATTTTTTCAATGTAAAGTATACAATCAATATGCTTCAAGTGAAGGCAGCCCATTTATTACAGAATGTAAAAGCGGTTGTTTGCATGTGAATATGGATTCTGGGGTATTTGAATTTTTAAATAAAAATAATGAGCTAGCAAAGCCAGGTGAAATAGCAAGAATGGTGGTTACAAGTTTTAGAAACTTAAAAACACCTTTAATCAGATATGATATTTTAGACACGGTTATATTAAGTGAGCAAATGGATTGTGGGTGTGGTTGTAAAATGCCAATTATAGAAAAAATTATCGGTAGAGAAGACGATATTCTTTGGACTGAAGAAAAAGGCTATGTGGGAAGAATGGATACAGCTTATAAAGGGCTAGAAGGAATTCTCCAAAGTCAAATTATTCAACTAACACCCTCTAAATTTATTATCAGAAATGTAATTGATAAAATGTTTACAAAAGATATAGAATATAAATTTAAAAAGAATTTAATCGACAGGTTAGGAAGTAATATAGAATTAAATTTTGAATATGTAGATTCCATTCCATTAGGAAAAAATGGTAAATTTGAAGCAGTGAAAAGAAAATTTAGTATAAATGATGGGAGTAACATTTAAAATATTTAATAAATTATACAACATTTTTACATCACTTTTAATGTATTTTTATTGTGGTATAATCAATGTTAAATTAGAATCACGTGTTCTGTTTAAAGGGATTTGTAGTATTCAAAAGGCAAAATCTGCACGGATTGAAATCGGTAAAAATACAGTGCTAAATTCTAATAATTATGGGTACCATTTAAATATGTTTGCCAAATGTAAGTTGTTAGCTGACAGACCTAATGCATTAATAAAAATTGGTGATAATTGTAGGATACACGCAACTTGTATACACGCATTTAATGAAATAATTATAGGGAATAGGGTATTAATTGCAGCAAATACCCAGATAATTGATGGTAATGGTCATCAATTGAGTATGCATGACCCAGAAAATAGAATTCACACCACCGATAATGGAAAACCAATTCAAATTGGAGATGATGTCTGGATAGGAACTAATGTTTTAATATTAGGGGGTGTTACAATAGGAAAAGGAGCTGTAATTGCTGCAAATACTCTTGTAAATAAAGATGTATTATCTCACACTTTAGTAGGAGGTAATCCAATGACTTTACTTAAAGATTATTCCAAATGAAAAAAATCTTAAGAATCACTACGGTACCTATATCTTTAAAAATACTATTAAAAGGACAGCATCGTTACATGACTCAAAATGGCTTCGAAGTAATAGGGGTTGCCTCAACTGGAAAGGAATTATATGAAGTGCAAGAAACAGAAGGGATAAGGGTTGTCGGTTTAAATATGACACGAACCATAGCTCCTTTTAAAGATATTGTTTCTCTTTGGCACATGTATCTGTTATGTAAAAAAGAAAAACCTACTATTGTGCACTCTCATACTCCTAAAGCCGGTATAATTGCAATGTTAGGAGCGAAACTTGCGGGTGTGCCTATACGGTTGCATACTGTTGCAGGATTGCCTTTAATGGAAATAACAGGATTAAAAAGAAAATTGCTAAATTGGGTTGAAAAGATTACTTATTCTTGTGCTTCAAAAGTATATCCTAACTCAAGGGGATTATATGATTTTATTTTAAACAATCATTTTACCACCGAAAACAAGCTTAAAATTATTGCTAATGGTTCTTCAAATGGGATTGATACCAGTCATTTTTCTCCAGAAGTAATTACACAAAATGAGTGTACTAATTTAAAGGTTAAACTAGGTATTTTACCAGAAGATTTCGTTTTTATATTTGTAGGTCGTTTAGTGGGCGATAAAGGGATAAATGAATTAGTAATTGCTTACTCACAACTTAAAACTCCCAATTCAAAACTACTCCTTGTAGGTCCTTTAGAAACAGAATTAGATCCTTTACAGCCCGAAATTCTAGAAGAAATTGAAAGTAATCCCAATATCATTAATGTAGGTTTTCAATCAGATGTTCGGCCTTATTTTGCGATCAGTGATTGTTTGGTATTTCCAAGTTACAGAGAAGGGTTTCCAAATGTTGTAATGCAAGCGGGTGCTATGGGATTACCCTGTATAGTTTCAGACATCAACGGATGCAATGAAATTATTATGCAAGGAGAAAATGGCGTTATTTTTCCAGTGAAAAATGTGGAGGCCATTAAAGTAGCCATGTTCAAAATGTGCGATGATGTAAAATGGTATCAAATACTAAAACAAAATTCTCGGACATTAATACAGCAACGTTATGAACAACAACTAGTTTGGAAGGAACTGTTAGGAGAATATAATATATTAATCAGTCAATTAGAGAAATAATTATGTACAAAAACTATTTCAAACGGTTTTTTGATTTTACGCTGGCATTAGTAGCTTTAATTTGTTTATTGCCAATTTTTATAATAATCAGTTTAGGTTTATTTTTTGCTAATCAAGGCCATCCTTTTTTCTTACAATCAAGACCTGGAAAACGCGAACGAATTTTTACTATTGTCAAGTTTAAAACTATGAATGATAAAAAAGATCTTGCGGGAAATTTATTGTCAGATGCAGAACGATTAACTAAAATAGGCGCCTTTGTTCGTAAAACTTCTTTAGATGAGATTCCTCAATTGTTGAATGTCATTAAAGGGGATATGAGTTTAATAGGGCCTAGGCCTTTATTACCTAGTTATCTACCTTTATATAATGAATTTCAAAAAAGACGACATGATGTAAGGCCTGGAATTACGGGATGGGCACAAATAAACGGAAGAAATGCCATATCATGGAAAGACAAATTTGAATTAGACATATTTTATGTTGAAAATGTTAGTTTTTTATTAGATTTAAAAATTATTTTAACAACAGTAATGAATGTTATACAATCAAAAGACATTAACCAGGCTGACCATGCCACAATAAGTAAATTTGATGGAAACTAAATATGTTTTATATGGCGCTAGTGGTCATGCAAAAGTAGTTTTTGAAATAGCGGATGCTATATCTCAAAATATTGCCGCAATTATTGATGATAAGCCCTCAAGTTTTCATGATTTTTTTCAACAGAAAATAGTTGATGCAAAATTATTTAATTCAGAAAATTGTAAATTTTTAATATCAATAGGCAATAATCAAGTTCGTCAAGTATTGAGTCATAAAATTAATCAACAATTTTTTACATTAATTCATCCAAGTACAACTATTTCAAATAGCTCAAAAATAGGTGATGGAACCGTTATTATGGCTGGTGTTATTGTAAATGCTTCAGTTGAAATAGGAAACCATTGTATAATTAACACTGCTGCTGTTATTGAGCATGATTGTACTATTAATGATTATGTTCACATTTGCCCAAATGCTACTCTTGCAGGCAATGTTACGGTTGGTGAAGGGGCTCAGATAGGTGTTGGAGCAAAAGTAATTCAAGGTGTAAAAATTGGCAAGTGGTCAATCATTGGAGCAGGCGCTGTGGTTACGCAAGATATTCCAGATAATTGTACCGCAGTAGGCATACCTGCAAAACCAATAAAATTTCATAAATAGTATAATTACGAAGTATTATTTAATCCGCCTTGTGCGGATTTTTTTAGTTTTAGGGTCTTTTAGAGAAACATAGTACCTACTTTAGTCTTATATGAATCAACCTTTCTAAATCTAGCTGAATTACATGAAGTAAACGTTTTATTTTTATTACTTTAGTAAGAGACAAATTATATTTTCCAAAGGTATTTTCATAATAAAAATAGTTTGTTTTCTGTAGTTTAATTACTAGTAAAAAAATGTAAGTCTTCTTTTCATCTTAGTATTTATTTCAAAAAAAGCCTGCTCAATTTCTTGAGCAAGCTTTAAAGATTTTATTTCGAAAAGGATTATTTTTTAATCACTCGAATAAATTTAGTATTTG
>RDXY01000003.1 GCA_004293045.1 Flavobacteriia bacterium
GAAGGAAGTTTTTTAATCCCTGGTGTAATTGATGATCAAGTTCATTTTAGAGAGCCGGGACTTACACACAAAGGCGACATCGCATCAGAGAGTAAAGCTGCAGTTGCAGGTGGAATTACCTCTTTCATTGAACAACCCAATACGGTACCGAATGCAGTTACTCAGGAACTTTTAGAGGATAAATATCAAATTGCCTCAAAAACATCTCACGCCAACTATTCATTTATGATGGGGGGCACTAACGATAATTTAGAAGAAATTTTAAAAACCAACCCTAAAAATGTAGCCGGTTTAAAACTGTTTTTAGGTTCCTCAACTGGTGATATGTTAGTGGATAGTTCTGCCTCGCTAGAAAAAATATTTTCTAATTCAAAACTTTTAATAGCCGTTCATAGCGAAGACGAAACCATTGTAAAAAATAATCTTGCGAAATACAAAGAAATCTACGGAGATGACATTCCAGTAGAAAAACACCCTGAAATTAGAAGTGTTGCGGCATGTTACGAATCTACTGTTAGAGTTATTGAATTGGCCAAAAAAACTGGTGCAAGATTGCATGTTTTTCATATTTCAACCGCTAAAGAATTGGACTTATTTACAAATAAAATACCACTTGAAAAAAAGCAAATTACTGCTGAAGTTTGTATTCATCATTTATGGTTTACAGACGCAGATTATGAAACCAAAGGCTCTTTAATTAAATGGAATCCAGCGGTTAAAAGTCAAGAAGATAAGGACGCCCTATGGAAGGCCCTTTTAGATGATAGAATAGATGTAATTGCCACAGACCATGCCCCACACACTTTAGAAGAAAAGTCAAATCCCTATACCACTTGCCCAAGTGGCGGCCCCTTAGTACAACATGCCTTAGTTGCTATGATGGAGTCCTACTCTAAAGGAAAAATTTCTATAGAAAAGATTGTTGAAAAAATGTGCCATAATCCAGCTAAAATTTTCAAAATAGAAAATCGCGGTTTTATTAAAGAAGGTTATTTTGCCGATTTAGTTTTAGTGAATCCTCACATGCCTTGGAATGTAAAAAAAGAGAATATCATTGCAAAATGTGGCTGGTCACCATTTGAAGGAATTAATTTTAAATCGAGAGTAACGCATACTTTTGTAAATGGAAAGTTGGCTTACGCCAATGGAAAAGTAAAAGATATTATCGCTGGACAAAGACTAACTTTTGATAGAGAATAAAACAATGAAAAAAATAATTTATTTAACTGTTTTTTTTGGATTATTTGCTTGTAGCAAAAATCCCGTGAAACCGCCAACAAAACTTTTGGATGAAGAAACAATGGAAAATATTTTATATGATATTGCCATTTTACAAGCCGCTAAAATAAATGCACCAGATATTTTACTAGCTAACAAAATTGAAGCAAAAGACTACATCTATAAAAAATACAAAATTGATAGTACTACGTTTCATCAAAATAACAGATACTATGCTGCAGAAGTAAACAATTACAAACACATGCACAAACGAATTTTAGCTAGACTTGAAAAACACCAAAATACTAAAAAATAAAAAAACGCCAAATTCAATGAATTTGGCGTTTTTTTTATATGTGCTAACTGTATTACATTTTCATTAACCAATTTCTTACAGCAACTTCTTTGTCAATGATGTTTTTCAAATCGGCAATTGCTACACGTTCTTGAAGCATGGTGTCTCTATAACGAATAGTTACTGTTTTGTCTTCCACCGTTTGATGATCTACAGTAATACAAAATGGTGTTCCTAAAGCATCTTGACGTCTGTAGCGGCGACCAACGGCGTCTTTTTCATCGTAAGCCACATTAAAATCCCATTTTAATTCTTCCATAATTTCTTTGGCAATTTCAGGTAACCCATCTTTTTTAACCAAAGGTAATACCGCAGCTTTTGTAGGTGCTAAAACAGAAGGCAAACGCAACACGGTTCGGGTTGAGCCATCCTCTAATGTTTCTTCTTGTAATGCTTTTGAAAATACCGCTAAAAACATTCTGTCTAATCCAACGGATGTTTCTACTACATAAGGCACGTAATTTTTATTTTCTTCTGTATCAAAATACTGTAATTTTTTACCAGAAAATTGCTCATGTGCTTTTAAATCAAAATCTGTACGAGAATGTATTCCTTCTAATTCTTTGAATCCAAATGGAAAATTAAATTCAATATCTGCAGCTGCATTTGCGTAGTGCGCTAATTTTTCGTGGTCGTGAAAACGGTAATTTTCAGCACCTAGCCCTAATGATTTGTGCCAGTTTAATCGGGTGGTTTTCCAGTATTCGTACCATTTCATTTCTTCACCTGGTTTTACGAAAAACTGCATTTCCATTTGTTCAAATTCTCGCATTCTGAAAATAAATTGTCTTGCAACAATTTCATTTCTAAACGCTTTACCGGTTTGTGCAATTCCAAAAGGAATTTTCATTCGACCTGTTTTTTGAACATTTAAAAAGTTTACAAAAATACCTTGAGCCGTTTCTGGACGTAAGTATAAATCCATAGCTGTATCTGCTGAAGCGCCTAATTTAGTTCCGAACATTAAATTAAACTGGCGTACTTCTGTCCAATTACGAGATCCAGAATCTGGACAAGCAATTTCTAATTCTTCAATCAAAAGTTTGACATCGTCTAAATCTCCTGAATCTAAACTTTTTGCCATTCGGGCTAAAATTTCATTCTTTTTAGAAAGATAGTCTAAAACTCTTGGATTGGTTGAAATAAATTCTTGTTCATTAAAAGCTTCGCCAAAACGTACTTTTGCTTTTTCAATTTCTTTTTGTGCTTTAATGTTTAATTTTTCGGCATAATCCTCAATTAATACATCTGCACGATATCTTTTTTTAGAGTCTTTGTTGTCAATTAGCGGGTCGTTAAATGCATCAACATGTCCTGAAGCTTTCCATGTGGTAGGATGCATTAATATTGCAGCATCTAAACCTACAATATTTTCATGCATTTGCACCATGGATTTCCACCAATATTCTCTAATGTTTTTTTTTAGTTCTACACCGTTTTGTGCGTAATCATATACTGCACTTAAACCGTCGTAAATTTCGCTAGAAGGGAAAATAAATCCGTATTCTTTTGCATGCGAAACTACATTCTTAAATAAGTCTTCTTGTTTTGCCATGTTGCAAAAGTAAAAATAGGAAAGGAATTAAAAAAGTAATTTTTTAATTATAATTGAAAATGGTTGAACTAATTTTAGTTGTTCCTGAATATAGGTTTACAATATACCTTCCTTTTACCGTTTTGTTCTTTTCTAAATCCACATAACTGCAAACATCCGTTATTTGTTGCTGGTATTCAAACTTTACTAATTTACTGTATTTTAAAGTGGTAGCATTGTTTTCAAAAATCAATTCTTCCATAGAAACGATTTCGTTTTTTGGATTAACAACTTGTACAAAAAATTCTTTTTCACCAGAGGAAATAGATTTATTTTTATCTACCGTAAAACAAACTCTAATTTGTTCAATTGGTTTTACTTTATTTGGTGTTTTATTATCTGTAAGAAACTTCACTCCTTTCACTTGTAGGTTAGTTACCTCAAATTTAGCATCTTTTAAAGTTATGTTTTCAGTAATTTTTGGAGTTTTAATTTCTGGTTTAATTAATATTCTAAGTTTTTCAATTTGTTTTAATTTGTCTTTTAACAATTTTATTGAATCTTTAATTTGATTAATTTCTTTGTTTAATTCAGCTAAATTTTTATATTTAACATTCTTTTTTGGATCTTTTAAATCGGTTACTTTTGAAGATAGATCTTGAAAACTCTCTTCAAAATTATTATATAAATTTGAGACGGAATCATATTTAGCCAGAATTTCAGATAACTGATTCTGAGTAATCAACGTTTCTTGCTTCAAAGTATCTTGTAGTTCTTTGGCAGATTTATTATCTTTATAACTTTTAAATAATACTATCAGTAAAAAAAATGATAATAGAAGTAAAGCAATCTTATAGTTATTATTGTTTCTTTTTGAAGACATTCTTAATATTTTTACTAAAGTAAAACTAATGTTTTAATATGATAAAATTTTTCGACAAAATACATAAAAATCTGTTAAACGTGGTGTTTCCTGCATTTTGTAATGGCTGTTCAAAATTACTTTTAAAAAACGAAAAAATAATTTGTACCCAATGTGTTCATAATTTGCCCCTTACCCATCATCATCTTTTAAAAGAAACAGAAATTCATAAAGTTTTTTATGGTTTAGTACCCTTTGAATTTGGGGCCTCATTATTGTATTTTAGAAAAAAAGGAATTGCACAACAATTAATGCACAATTTAAAATATAAAAACCAACAAGAAATTGGCACTTATTTAGGTAACTATTTTTCGAAAAATGTAATGGATTTACCTGTTTTTAACGAAATAGACGGGATAATACCTGTGCCTTTACACAAAAAAAGGCTTTACGAGAGAGGATATAATCAAGTTACTACTTTTTGTGAAGCATTAGAGAAAAACTTAGCCATTCCGATTCTTGAGGATGTTTTAATTAAATCCAAAAACTTAAAATCTCAAATTCAAAAATCTAAAGAAAATCGATTAGAAATTAATAAAAATGTGTTTTCAATTGAAAACGCTCACAAAATTGAAGGAAAACATATTCTACTTGTAGATGATATTTTTACAACTGGCGCAACTATTGAAGCCTGTGCAAAAGAAATATTAAAAATAAAAAACACCAAAATTAGTATCGTAACTATGGCATATACACAATCATAAAATTTATTTAAATATTATGATGCAAGTGAATATAATTGTTACTTTGCAAGATTAAATAGCGACATAATTAATGAAAAAAATCATATTATTTCTTACCATATTTTCTCTTGTCTTTATCAGTTGCGCTAAAAGAGGCATGATTTCTGGAGGCCCAAAAGATACTATTGCTCCTGTTATTGTAAAAAGTAGCCCGAAAAATTATGAAACCCATTTTTCCGGAAAAACAATTAAAATTGATTTTAGTGAATACATAAAAGTAAAAGAAATCAACAAACAATTGATTGTATCGCCTCCCATGGCAAAAACCCCAACAATTGTACCACAAGGAAGCGCGAGTAAATTCATCTCAATTACTTTAAATGAAGATTTAAAACCTAATACTACCTATAGTTTTAATTTTGGGCAAAGTATTACAGATTATAATGAAGGTAATCCATATTCCCAATTTAAATATGTGTTTTCAACAGGAGCATTTGTAGATTCTTTAAAGGTTTCAGGAGAAATTAGTGATGCATTTGAAAAAGAAACTGATGAATTTGTAACCGTGATGTTGTATGACGCTGAAACATATAATGATTCCTTAGTATACAAAAACAAACCCGTTTATATTACTAATACTTTAGAAAAAAATACGAAGTTTGCCATTGAAAATATAAAAAAAGGGAACTATTATTTAGTGGCATTAAAAGACAAAAACAACAATTATAATTATCAAGCAAAATCTGAAAAAATTGCCTTTAAAAAAGAAAAAATAAAGATTCCTTCTGATAGTAGTTATATCTTAAAACTATTTGCAGAGAAAAACGAAATCAAAACCTATTCGCCAACAGTTGAAAGTAACAACAAATTGTTTATGGGATACGAAGGCAATGCCAGAAATGTAAAACTATTTTACAAAAAAAACAATACTGAAACACCTTTACGCTTTGCAAAATCAGCGAATAGAAAATCGGATACTTTACAAGTTTTTATACCTAAAGAAGCTAAAGATTCCATACAAATACTTGTGAAATCTGAAAACTACTTGAAAAATTATGTAGTAAAATTAAAAAAACTAAAGGAAGCGGATTCATTAAAAGTCTCGCTCTTTGCTAATAAAAAATTCCAATTCAACGAAAAACTTAGTTTAGAAACCTCAACACCAATTAAAAAAATAAATTCTGAGAAAATATTTCTGAGAAAAAAAGACAGTACTTTAGTCTCTTTCACGACAGAAATTAATGATTTTGAGCAATTGATTTCTTTTGATTTTAAACAAGAGGAAAACGAAAAATACGAATTAGAGCTTCTTCCTGGAGCCATAGAAGATGAATACGACACAAAGTCTGACAGTTTAAAATTTACCTTTGATAAAGGTGCATTAAGTGATTTTGGAAATTTAAAATTGCGATTAAAAAACAACAATAGATTTCCGTTTGTAGTACAAATTTTAAATACTGTTGGAGATATTGTTGGAGAAAAATACTGCACAAAAGAAACAGAAATGTATTTTGAGGCCATACAGCCAAGTAATTATCAAGTAAGATTATTTTATGATGATAACCAAAATAAAATTTGGGATTCTGGCAACTTTAAAGCAAAACTTCAACCTGAAGAAATGATATATTTTCCAGGATTAATTGACCTAAGAGCCAATTGGGATGTAGATCAGGAATTGGAATTAAAACTATAACAATAAAAAACGCATCCCAAACGGAATGCGTTTTTTAAGTTGTATAATAATTGTATCTAATTAAAGTACACTTGCTTTTAAATACTCTCTATTCATTCGTGCGATGTTTTCTAAAGAAATTCCTTTTGGACATTCTACTTCACATGCTCCGGTATTGGTACAATTTCCAAAACCTTCTTCATCCATTTGACGCACCATATTTAAAACTCTTTCTGTAGCTTCTACTTTACCTTGTGGCAATAAGGCATATTGAGATACTTTTGCGCCAACAAATAGCATTGCCGAACCATTTTTACAAGTCGCTACACAAGCACCACAACCAATACAAGCTGCTGCCATAAACGCTTTATCTGCATCTTGTTTGTTAATTGGTGTTGCGTTAGCATCAATAGTTCTTCCAGAAGTATTTACTGATACGAATCCACCGGCTTGTTGAATTCTGTCAAAAGCACTTCTATCCACCATTAAGTCTTTTACAACTGGAAAAGCTTTACTTCTCCATGGTTCAATAAATATTGTTTCTCCGTCTTTAAATTTACGCATGTGCAACTGACAAGTAGTTGTACCCGTGTCTGGGCCATGAGCACGACCATTAATATATAACGAACACATTCCACAAATACCTTCACGACAATCGTGATCAAAAGCAACAGGTTCTTGTTGGTTGTTAATTAATTGCTCATTTAATTGGTCTAACATTTCTAAAAAAGAACTGTCTGTAGAAACATTATCTAGTTTATATGTTTCCATTTTACCTTTTGCACTAGCATTTTTTTGACGCCAGATTTTAAGGTTGATATTTATATTTTTTTTAGCACTCATAATATCTTATTTATAGTTTCTAGCTGCAATTTTGATAAACTCATATTTCAATTCTTCCTTATGAAGTACAGATTTACTTGCATCGCTTCCGTTATATTCCCATGCGGCAACATAAGCAAACTTTTCGTCATTTCGAAGCGTTTCCCCTTCAGCATCTTGATATTCTTCTCGGAAATGTCCACCACAAGACTCTTCACGAACTAAAGCATCTTTAGCCATTAATTGTCCCAATTCAATAAAATCTGCTACTCGAAGTGCCTTTTCTAATTCTTGGTTTAATTCGTTAGCTACACCAGGAACTCTTACATCTGCATAGAAATCTTCTCTCAATTGTCTAATTTCTTCAATGGCTTCTGTTAATCCTTTTTCATTTCTAGCCATTCCGACTTTATTCCACATAATTAATCCTAATTTTTTATGGAAATAGTCCACAGATTTTGTTCCGTTATTATTAATTAACTGCTCAATAGACTGTCGAACTGCATTTTCAGCTTCTATAAATTCTGGAGTATCCGTTGCAATTTTTCCCGTTCTAATTTCGTCTGCTAAATAATTAGAAACTGTATAAGGTAATACGAAATATCCGTCTGCTAACCCTTGCATTAAAGCAGAAGCTCCTAAACGGTTCGCTCCGTGATCGGAGAAGTTGGCTTCACCGGCAACGAAACATCCTGGAATTGATGACATTAAGTTATAATCAACCCAAACGCCACCCATAGTATAATGCACCGCTGGATAAATTTTCATTGGTGTTTCATATGGATTTTCATCTGTAATTTTTTCATACATCGTGAAAAGATTACCATATTTAGATTCTACCCATTTTTTACCTAACTCTTGAATTTTATCATCAGATGGATTATGATCTCCTTGCGTAAACGCAGCTTGTTTCCCTTTTGTGATAATTTCTGAAGCAAAATCTAAATAAACACCTTCATTGGTATCGTTCGATTCTATTCCGTGACCTGCATCACAAACATCTTTCGCTGCACGTGACGCTACATCACGAGGTACTAAATTACCAAAAGCGGGATATTTTCTTTCTAAGAAATAATCTCTATCTGATTCTTCTATTTGAGTTGGTTTTAATTTACCTGCTCTAATTGCTTCCGCATCTTCTTTTTTAGCAGGTACCCAAATACGACCTGAATTACGTAATGATTCTGACATTAACGTTAATTTAGCCTGATTGGTTCCATGAACTGGAATACAAGTTGGGTGAATTTGTACAAAACAAGGATTGGCAAAATGTGCCCCTTTTTTGTGTACTTTCCATGAAGCCGTAACATTACTTCCCATGGCATTAGTAGATAAGAAATATACATTTCCATAACCACCAGATGCAATAATAACTGCGTGAGCGGAATGACGTTCTAATTCACCAGTAATTAAATTACGCGCAATTATTCCACGTGCTTTGCCATCAATTTTTACAATGTCAAGCATTTCGTGACGGTTATACATTTTTACATTCCCTAAACCAATTTGTCTGGATAAAGCCGAATAGGCTCCTAATAATAATTGTTGTCCTGTTTGTCCAGCGGCATAAAAAGTACGTTGTACTTGTGTTCCACCAAACGAACGGTTATCTAATAATCCACCATAATCTCTAGCAAAAGGAACGCCTTGTGCTACACATTGGTCGATAATATTTGAAGATACTTCTGCTAAACGGTGCACGTTTGCTTCACGAGCTCGGTAGTCACCACCTTTAATCGTATCATAAAATAATCTGTAGGTACTATCCCCATCATTCTGATAGTTTTTTGCAGCGTTAATACCACCCTGAGCAGCAATGGAATGTGCTCTACGAGGGGAGTCTTGAAAGCAAAATGCTTTAACGTTATAACCCATTTCTCCAAATGAAGCAGCGGCCGAAGCACCTGCCAAACCTGTCCCTACGACGATTATATCGATTTTTGGTCTATTATTTGGCGCCACTAACTTAAGACTATTCTTATGGTTGGTCCATTTTTCTGAAATATGACCTTGAGGAATTTTAGAATCTAATGCCATATGTTTTTATTTTGTAAAAAAGTGAATGTAAATTGGAATAATAGCAAACAAAATAGCTACTAAAACTGAAAATGCTTTTCCGAATGATTTAATTGCGGGTGTAAATTTTCCATTAACCCCTAAAGATTGAAAGGCACTTTGAAAACCATGCCATAAATGGAAACCTAATGTCATCATAGATAATACATAAAATATGACAAAAAACAACCCTTCGTTTGGAATTACATTAAATAATTTTCCTTTACTTTTAAAGAAAGTATATGTTAGCTTGTGTAAATCTTTGAAACCAATAAATAAAACTTCACCAGTTTTAGCGTCTTTTACAATGTTTGAACCTTCAATAACTAATTTGGTTGTATTTCCAGGTTGATTATTGTTTTGCTCAACAAGTGATTTTAATGAACCTCCTGGAGGTAACGGAATAGATTGGATCTTAGAATCTGGTGTTCCAATAAGCATGGATTGAGATTGCCCTTGGTTTCCTTGTGTTTTCGTAACTAAAGGCATATTAGCATCAAAATGCATTTTTGCCCAAAAATTTACCATGTGTGTAGCTATAAAAATTAAAACTACCGTTCCTAAAACCGCCATATTTCTTGAAGAAAAACTGCTGTTTTTAGAAGGATTACTCATCGCGTAAGCCACAGGACGCGCTTTCTTGTTTTGAATAGCTAAATAAATTCCATCAATAGCGTGGAAAATAATAGAAATGTACGTTAAATAAGAAAGTAATTTTACTGCTGGGTTGGTAGTCATAAAAAGTGCATACTTATTAAATTGTAATGCAGCCTCAATAGTGTCGCCAGCTAACAATTGTAAGTTACCTAATAAATGTCCAACTAAAAACAAGCATAAGAACAATCCTGTAAGTGCCATCCAATATTTTTTTGCAATAGATGACTTTAAAAATGCTGATTTTGCCATAATTATAGTTAATGTTAATTTGAATATGATTAATGTAAGCAAAAATAAAGGTTATAAGTAAGACTTACAACCTTTGAAAGTTAATTTATAATCATTTTAAATGAGTTTAACATTTGTTGAATATCAACATATTAAGTGTTGATTTTTTACCCAAATCTTATCTCATTTGGTTTTTTTCTGTTATTTCAAAAGATTGCGTCTCCTTCTTTCCGTTATTTTCTAATTCAATTGTATATTTTCCCGCTGGTAAATAGTATTTTTTATTGTCCGATAGTTTTATTTTTATTTTACTATCTTTCTTTTCCATTGCGGTTTTTGTTTTTTCGGCAATACTTAAATCATAATCAACTTTAAGCATCCCATTTTCTGATTTATTTTGACGATTAAAGACCACAATTCCATCTTTATTTTTTATAGTTAAAGTCGTATTTGAAAGTTCTTTTACATAATACCAAATTAAGACATTTGGGACGTTTTCAGTTCCCCAAGCAGCACGCTTATTTCCCCAATTTTTAGAAAATGGAATGTTTTTTATTGGAAATAATGCCAGGCCGTTTGCCTTTGTTTGTTGATTAATTTGTTGAATGTTCGAAAGATTTACCTTATACAATGAACGACCATGAGTGGCTACAATTAAATCTTTTTCTCTTTTTTGAATGACCAAATCATGTACGGCAACATTTGGAATATCTGATGAAAATTCTTGCCAATTCATTCCTTTATCCATAGAAATAAATAACCCATTATCTGTACCTAAATATAGAATATTTTCATCTTCAGAATCTTCAAGAATCACATTCGCAGCATTCTGATGAACATTTTCGGTTAGCAATGTCCAATTCGCACCTAAATCTTCAGAAACGTAGGCATATGTGGTGAAATTATCATTTCTGTATCCGTTTAAAGTAACATAAATTCTATCGGATTTAAACGTTGAAAATCGCACACGAGACACCCATAAATTTTGTGGTAAACTACTTGAAATTTTTATCCAATTTTCGCCACTATCTTTTGTTACATAAATATTTCCATCGTCGGTTCCGACAACTAATTTCCCAAATTTAAATTTACTTTCGGCTATAGAAGTTATTGTTCCAAAGGGCACATTACCTTCCGTTTTTCCATTAGTTAAATCGGTAGAAATTTTTTCCCAATCTTCGCCTTGATTCATTGATCGAAATACATATTGTCCACCAAAATAAATAACATCTTGATTGTGCGGTGACAATAATATGGGAGTTTGCCAATTAAATCGGTAGGCTTCCTCTTTTTTAGCTGCTTCTGGAGTTATCTGATTTTTTTTTCCAGAAATTCTATTAATTTTAGTATACTTTCCGAACTGGTATCCGGTGTAAACCAAATTATTTGTTCTAGTATCTATTTGAACTTGCATGCCATCTCCACCACTTAAAAATTCGTATGGGTATTTTCCATCTTGCAACCATTCTACATTGTGCTCATAATTGTTTGGCCCTACCCAAACGCCATTATCTTGCAATCCACCATATACTTCATAATTCTCTTTATTGTCTACATTTACACTATAAAATTGTCCAACCGCTTGGTTGTTGCATTTTATCCAATGTTTTCCGTTATCGTATGTAATATTCACCCCTCCATCATTTCCATTTATTACATGATTTGGGTTTTTTGGATTCACCCAACAAACGTGATGATCCGCATGAACGTTTTCTTTACTGATTGCTTCAAATGATTTTCCTCCATCATTAGAAAACAATAAGGGAACTGCAGAAATATAAATGCTGTTTTCATTGGATTCATCTACAGTAATATCTGCAAAATAATATCCGTAAGAATAAAAAGCGTCATCAATAAATGCCTCATGCGTTTTTTTCCAAGTTTTTCCCGAATCTGTTGTTTTATAAATTTCAGCGCCAATTACTTCTTCTTCAATTAAAGCCGCATTAGCATCTTTAGGCTTTTTATCTGACGCATTTGGTCGTAAATTCTGATTGTCAACAATGGCGTAGGTACTATTTTCATTAAAAGAAGTTAATCCAATTCTACCTATTCCACTATTAGATGGGAAACCAGAATTATCACTTATTTTTTTCCAAGTAGTCCCAGCATCTTCACTTTTATAAATACCTGAATGGGTTCCATTTCCTTTAAAATTATATGCTTTACGTTCGCGTTCCCATGCTGCAGCAAACATAATTTTTGGATTATTTGGCGCGAAACTAATATCTACAATACCTGTTTCATCGTTGATGTATAAAGTTTTTGTCCAATTTTTTCCTCCGTTTGTGGTTTTAAAAACGCCCCGTTCTTCATTTTTGGAATACAAATGTCCTAAAACACCTACTACAATTTCATTGGAATCATTAGGGTTTATCCAAATTTTAGAAATATGATGACTATCGGGTAAACCAATATTTGACCATGTTTTGCCTTTATCTGTAGATTTCAATACCCCAATTCCAGCATAAGATGAACGAGAAGAATTTACTTCACCAGTTCCTACCAAAATCAATCCTGAATTCCAATCTACGGCAACACAGCCAATATTTTGAGTTGGTGCAGTATCCATAACAGGTTCAAAACTGGTTCCGTTATTATTAGTATGCCACAAACCACCAGATGCATAGGCCGCATAAAACTCAGATGGGTTTTGAGGATTGACAGCCAAATCTACTACTCTACCACTCATTATTGTGGGTCCAATATTCTGAAAAGCAACGGATTTAAAATTATTGTCTTGAGACAACGAAAGGGTTGTATAAAGAATAGAAATTAAAAATATAACTTTTTTCATTTTAACATAATTTGATTGGCTTCAAAATTAATAGAATTATTTGACAACTATTTGTTTGAAAGTTATTATTTTTGGGAACTTTACTAACATTTTAAAAAAATGAAATATTTACCAATTAATCGAGAACTTTTTATTAAAAATCGTAACAACTTTATGGCACAAATGAAGCCAAACGGAGTTGCTGTTTTTAATTCTAATGATATTTATCCTGTTTCTGCAGATAGTACGTTGCCATTTGCTCAACATCGCGATATTTTTTACTTATCAGGTGTAGATCAGGAAGAAAGTATTTTATTACTATTTCCTGACGCACCATATGAACATTTAAAAGAAGTTTTGTTTTTAAAAGAAACGAACGAGCACATAGCCATTTGGGAAGGCGAAAAACTAACTAAAGAACGTGCTTTTGAAGTAGCGGGAATCAAATCGGTATATTGGTTGCAAGAGTTTCATAAAGTGTTAAAAGAAGTGATGATGTATGCCGATACGATGTACATAAACACCAATGAACATTATAGAGCGGCCGTAGAAACAGAAACTCGTGAAGACCGTTTTATCAAATGGTGGAAAAACGAATATCCTGCGCATAAAGTAGAAAAATCAAATCCAATTTTACAACGTTTACGTTCCGTAAAAGACCAAATTGAATTAGATTTAATTCAAAATGCGTGTAATATCACAGAAAAAGGAGTGCGAAGAGTATTAAACTTCGTAAAACCTGGTGTAACCGAGTATGAGATAGAAGCGGAATTGGCACACGAATTTTTACGTAATCGTTCGAAAGGTTTTGCTTACACACCAATTATTGCTTCAGGAAACAATGCAAATGTCTTACATTATATAGAAAACAACCAAGTTTGTAATGCTGGCGATTTGATTTTATTAGATGTTGGTGCAGAATATGCGAATTATTCTTCCGATTTAACGCGTGTGATTCCAGTTTCTGGGAAATTTACTGACAGACAAAAAGCGGTTTACAACGCCGTTTTAAATGTAAAAAACGAAGCTACAAAAATGTTGTTACCTGGAACGTTATGGAAATCATATCACATAGAAGTTGGTAAAATAATGACTTCAGAATTATTAGGTTTGGGCTTAATTACAAAAGCGGATGTACAGAATGAAAATCTGGAATGGCCCGCGTATAAAAAATATTTCATGCACGGAACGTCACACCATTTAGGTTTAGATACGCACGATTATGGTTTACTACATGAACCCATGCAAGCCAATATGGTTTTCACTGTAGAGCCAGGAATTTATATTCCCGCAGAAGGTTTTGGAATACGTTTAGAAGATGATGTGGTGATTCAACCAAAAGGAGAACCTTTCAACTTAATGAAAAACATTCCTATTGAAGCGGATGAAATTGAATCGATAATGAATGCTTAGTTTAGAAAAAAGAGAATAGAGTAAAGAAAATAGACGGTTTACGAAAGTGAACCGTTTTTTTTGAACACAAAAAACTTTGTGAGCTTTGCGTTTAAATTCTACATTTGTATGTATGAAAACCACGAACTTCAAAAATACTAAAATCAGTTATAGCGACCAAGGAAAAGGCAATGCGGTTATATTGTTACACGGTTTTTTGGAAAACAGTACCATGTGGAACTATTTGGCGCCTGTTTTAGCTAAAAAAAACAGAGTGATTTGTATTGATTTATTAGGGCACGGGCAAACCGATTGTTTAGGATACATTCATAGTATGGAAGACATGGCGGATGCTGTTCATCAAGTAATAGCTGAATTAAAAATCAGGAAAGCGGTTTTTGTGGGGCATTCTATGGGAGGTTATGCTGCTTTGGCTGTTGCCGAATTGTACCCAGAATTCATGAAAGGTTTAGTATTATTAAATTCGACTTCTCGTGCGGATAGTGACGAACGTATTGCTAGTAGAAACCGAGCTATAAAAGCAGTGAAACAAAATTATGTGGCTGCTGTTAGAATGAGTATTGCCAATTTATTTTCAGAGGAAAACAGAACAATACTTTCGAAACAAATTGAATGGGTTCGGGAAGAAGCACTGCAAACACCGTTACAAGGAATAATTGCTGCTCAAGAAGGCATGAAATTAAGAAAAGACCGAGAAGTAATTTTACATTTTGCAACCTATCCCATTGTATTAATTTTAGGAAAAAAAGACCCTGTTTTAAATTATGAAGAAAATGTAGAACAAATTGAAGGCACAAATGTAAAACTAATAACTTTCAACGACGGACATATGAGTCACCTAGAAAACCAAGCGGAGTTGGAAAAAGTTATGGTTGGGTTTTTGAAGGGTTAATCCCAAAGCACACAAAGATTTAGCAAGTCTCCCAAAACTTTAAAAAGACAAATAAAAAACCTTCGCGATTTTCGTGTATTACTTTATGTTTTTGTGACAAAAATTATTGAATTACTTCTTTAAAAGAAATCTCAGGATTTAAAATTTCTTGAATTAATATTACCAATTCTTCTTTAAAATTTTCTAAAAATTCAGTTGTAATTACTGTTTCACCAACTACACCTCTGCCTTTACCAAAGGTAAAAGGTAAAAATCCAGCTTTCATGTTCTTAAAAGAAAAAATTCCGACTTCCACATTATAATTTCCTTTTAAAGGATTTTCTTGGAACATGAATGCATAACACAATAATTGAATAATTTTATCATTAGCTAAATCAAGAGTTAAACCTTGAAATGTATCTATTTTAAGTTTATTGCCTTCAACTTTTCCAGTTTTATAATCGAGGATACGAATGGTGTTATTTCGCAATTCTATTCTGTCTACTTTCCCTGAAATTTTAACGGGATAAGGTAAATTAGGATGTTCAAATATGGTTTCGTGTGGTTTTTCTAAAGACAATATAAATACTTCATCTCCACTTTCAATATTATGTTTTTCTTGAATTAAAAAATTATAAATATTTCGTTTGGCCACTTCAAAAGCTATTAAATTTTTGCCTTTTTTGATGTCGCCTTCTTTATAAACTTCTTTAAATTTTTCTAAAGTAATGGCTTCTATATTTTGTATCATCACCTCAATATCTGAAACTTGTATTTGGACATTAGTGCCTTCAAAAGGAGCATACATTTTCTCTAATACTTCATGAATAATGGTTCCTAAAGTATTAGCCGCCACATTTTCTTCTACCTCATCATTTTCACGAACGCCTAAAATTCGTTGGTAATAAAACTGGATTGGATTTCGTAAATAATTCGTTAAAGCTGAAGGCGAAAACCCTTTTATAGTTGCAATTTCAATTAATCTATCTAAAATAGGTTGTGTTTTTATAACCTCCATCGGTTGATAAATTGTATCGGGTTTAATTGCATTATAAAAAACCTTTTTAAAAGTATGATTTGGTAAATGTTCAATCTCTAATTGTGTAATAAATCGGCTCTTTTCTCCTGCATCAATACCTTCAGAATGGGTATTATAAAGTAAATAAATATTTTTTGCCCGTTGTAATAAACGATAAAAATGATACGTAAAGATGGCATCACGTTCTTTATATGTTGGCAGTCCTTTCTCTAATTTTACATCATGTGGAATAAAAGAATTGTTCGATTTTCCACCTGGCAATTTACCTTCATTTAGCGAAGTAATAATTACATTTTCGAAATCCAAAACACGACTTTCTAAAATCCCCATAATTTGTAGCCCTTTGAGTGGTTCGCCTTCAAAAGAAACCTGAGCTTGGTCAATAACTTGCTTATAAATGGTAAATAAAATCTCTAAATTTTCAATTTTTTTATACGATTCATAATAATTTATAATTTTTAAAATAACATTATATATTGAAAAAACAAATGCTTTAGCAACTTGATCTTGCTCGTTTTGATTACTTAAATGCGATTTAATATAAATCAGAATGGCTTTTAATTTCTCTAAAATTTCAGTTATGGATTCATTCCAATCGAAAAACAAATGATGCACTAATTCATTATTTGATAAATCGTATTTAGAAAATAATTCTCCTAGTCGATTACTGGTAATAAAAGTTAAATTAGAATTTTTAATAATTTTAACTACTTCATTAGCCTGAATACTTGAAACAATTAATGGATTATTTAATATTTCTAATACTTCTTTATAGTAAAATACACTTTGTTTTTTATTTCTATTTTGCGCATTTAAATGCAATTGAAATAATTTGTAAATTAGTATTTGAGCTGGATTGTTTTTACTCGGATACCCCATTGTAATATTTAAATTTTCAACCTCAACAGGTAAAGCATTTAAAATAGGTAGTAAGATATTTTCTTCGCTTAATATAAGTGCCGTTTGTTCTAATGATTTGTTTTCAAATACGATTTTTTCTATAATTTTTCCAGCAATTTTTGCTTGTCCAATAGATTTAGGCGTACCGATTACTTCAATATTTTTATCCTTTGAAAATGAGTTGGTAATCCAATTAAAAGGTTGTGTTTCAAAATATTTCCAAGATTTTTTTATTCGACGTAAAAACAAACCCGCATCATGAAATTCGTCTTTTAAGAAAACAGCATCAACGTCCCAATACACAGTTGCTTTTTTGGTTTCCAACAAGCATTTAATTATAGTTTCTTCCGCTGCATTTAAAGCATTAAAACCAGCAAACACATAAGTTTCGTCTTGAATTTTTTCAGAAAAAGCCAAACAATTTTCAGCTGATTTTCTATATAACAACCCTTGATATCCTACTTTTTTATTTAATAAATGGGTTGTAAATGCTTCATAGTAGAAAGGCATTAATTTCCAAAATTCTAAATGGTTTTCAATTAATTTAGATTGGTTATTTACATTTGGTGTCCAGTGTTTAATACGTTCAATATCTAATAAATAGGAGAAAATTTCATTCTGATTGATTAAATACCTGTCAATTTCATTAAAATCTTGAATTAAAGTAACCGCCCAACTTGAAAATTTTTCAAAATCTTGTTGTTTTAATTTTTCGGTATTATTTAAATAAACCATATAAAACTCAAACAAAAGCTCAATATTATCAAGTGTCCTTAATTGAGCAATTTCCTCAATAAGCATTTCAATACTTACTATTTTGGGTGCTAAAAAAGTATCTGAAGATTGTTTTTTTAATTCTTCTATTAAAAAAATTTTAGCGCGCTTGTTCGGTAATACAATTTTGGTTTGGTGTAACGAAGCAGAGTGATTACTTAATAACTCTTTTGCTAATTTAGATAAAAATGATGCCTCCATGGCCATAAAGATAAAAAAAAGGTCTCAATAAATTGAGACCTTTTTAAAATATTATGAGAGAAAAATTATTTTACTAATTTTACTTCTACTCTTCTGTTTTGTGCTTTTCCAGCTTTAGTTGCGTTAGTTGCAACTGGCTTAGCTTCACCAAAACCTTCAGATGTTAATCTGTCAGCAGCAATACCATTATCAATTAAGAATGATCTTACAGCAGCAGCTCTAGTTTGAGATAAAACCAAATTTGCAGCATCTTTACCATCAGAATCTGTATGTCCTTCTAAAGCAAATTTAGCTGTTGGATATTCTTTTAAAATAGCAACAATTGCTTGTAATACTGGGTATGTTTGTTTTTGGAAAGATGATTTAGCAGTATCAAATAAGATTGTTTTTGCATAATCATTTAACTTTTTCATTGTGTCTTCAGATACTTCTGGACATCCATTATTTGCAACAGTTCCTGCTACAGTTGGACATTTGTCATCTTTATCTAGAACTTTATCTCCATCAGTATCAGGCCATGGACATCCGCTGTTAGCTTTTTCCCCTTTTACAGTAGGACATTTATCGTTTTGATCAGCAATTCCATCACCATCAGCGTCAGGACAACCTTTTAAAACAGGTAAACCTGCAACATCGATACAAGCATCATCTTTATCAGCAACAGTATCACCATCTTGATCAGGACATCCATTCATTTCTGGAGTACCAGCTACTTCTGGACAAGCATCAGCTGAATCTTGAATACCATCTAAATCAGTATCAGGACAACCTTTGAATGCTGCTAAACCTTTAACTTCTGGACAAGCATCTTCTGCATCAATAATACCATCATCATCACTATCTTTAGCTCCGAATTGGAATTTTAAACCAGCTTGGTGAAAAATATGTGTTGGAACGTCTAAATTAGAAACTCTACTATCATCAAATCCATATTTTAAAGTTGATCCTAAAGTTAATGCTATGTTTTTAGCAAACCATAAGTTCAATCCCCAACCAGCATTAACAGTTCCAGCAGAAGCGTCACCAAAAAAAGTATAACCTCCACCTAAATTTAAAGTTGGATCAAACCATTTTGATTTCAATAAACTTTTAAAACTGTATGTAATTGCTGCGTCAACTCCATAGTAATCTAAATCACCTGGATTAGTAACTACATAATTGTTTTTTGTTTCGGGCGTATGTGTCGCCCATTTTGTAATTTTGTTAAAGGAACCTGTTAAACCAAAACTGAAGTTATCTCCAACGTTTTTAGCTACGCTTACATAAGATACTGTAGGTGAAATATTAAAGTTTTCACTTACATTATACATTTGTTCAAATCTAAGGTGGTCATTTCCTTTCATGCTAATCTTAGTATCAATGGCATTTGCTCCAAATGATACTGCCCATGGGTTTGTGCTGTCTTGAGCATTAGCTGCAAATCCAGCTAATAATAACGCCCCAGCAAATAGTTTGTTAAGATGTTTCATACTTTTTATTTAATTTAATTACAATGCGTTATAATAAGAACAAAAGTAATGTGTTTTTTGTAATTCACAAAACTTTTACGCCAATTTTCTTAATTAAAAGTTAAGCACTATTAATTTACTGAATAATATTTAATTTTTTGGCAACACTTTCAAATGCTGAAATGGCTTTATCTAAGTGTTCTTTTGTATGTGCAGCAGATAATTGTACTCTAATTCTAGCTTTATTTTTGGGAACAACGGGATAAAAGAATCCAATAACATAAATACCTAATTTTAATAACTCATCTGCCATTTCTTGAGATAATTTTGCGTCATACAACATAACGGGTACAATTGCAGAATCTCCATCAATGAAATCCAAACCAGCTTTTCGGATGCCTTCTTTAAAATAATTAGTATTCCATTCTAATTGATCTCGTAAGGTGGTGTCTTTTTTTAATAATTCAAAAACTTTTAAAGAAGCACCAACAATTGACGGTGCCAATGAATTAGAAAATAAATAAGGACGTGAACGTTGACGTAAAATTTCAATCACTTCTTTTTTAGCAGTCGTATAACCACCCATAGCCCCGCCCAAAGCTTTACCTAAAGTTCCAGTTATAATATCTACACGACCCATAACGTTTTTTGCTTCAAGCGTACCTTTACCTGTTGCGCCTATAAAACCTGCAGCATGACATTCATCTACCATTACTAGTGCATCATATTTATCAGCTAAATCGCAAATTTTATCTAATGGTGCTACAAGTCCGTCCATAGAAAAAACCCCGTCTGTAACAATCAACTTAAAACGATGTCCTGCTTCTGTAGCTTTTATCAATTGTTCTTCCAATTCTTGCATGTTAGAATTTTCATAACGATAACGTGCTGCTTTACACAAACGTACCCCATCTATAATAGAAGCGTGATTTAAACTATCGGAAATAATACAATCTTCTTCTCCTAATAAAGGTTCAAAAACACCGCCATTGGCATCGAAAGCTGCTGCATACAAAATCGTATCCTCTGTTCCATAAAAATCGGCTATTTCTGCTTCTAATTGTTTATGAATATCTTGGGTTCCACAAATGAAACGAACAGATGACATTCCGAAGCCATGAGAATCTAAGGCATCTTTTGCCGCTTGAACCACTTCAGGATGTGATGAAAGACCTAAATAATTATTGGCACAAAAATTTAAAACCGTTTCACCGTTTACAACTATTTCTGCTCCTTGTGGTGAAGTGATAATGCGCTCTTTTTTATATAATCCGTTTTGTTGAATTGTATGTAATTCGTTTTGTAAGTGGGCTTGAATTTTTCCGTACATTTTTTTATTGTTTATGGTTGGATGCTATAATTTTCTACAAATGTATAATTTTTATATCTTCTCCTATATATAGTAACACTTTTTTAGTTACTTTCAAATTCATTTTTTCAATAACGCGCACATAGTTTGCAAGTTGTTTTTTGTGTTTATCGTCTGGTGCTCCTGTTTTGTAGTCAATAAGAAAGGCTTCTGAATTATGAATTACTAATCTATCTGGTTTTAAATTGATTTCGTTTGGAGAAATTATATTGTGTTCGGTAAAAACGGTATAATTTGGATTAAAAAAGGCTTCTAATTCTGGATGATGTATAATTTGTTTGATTTTATCTTCAAAAATGCTTTTTTGTGATTGTTGAATCAGACCTTCATCTACGCTTTTAGTTAATGCCGATTGCAAATCGTTTTTCGTAAGAATATAAGATAAAATTTGATGAATAATATTTCCGAACTCAATAGCATCTTGCTTTAAAGTCCCCCACATTAACGCTTCTTTTTTTGCAATTCGTATCGAAGAAAAATCCAATACGTTTTTTACAGACTCAATAGCTGCTTTATTTTTGTCGAATATTTTCGGTTGCGATTGTCTTGTTGGTATTCCGAAAACATATTCTTTTTGTTCTAAAGAAAAAGTTGCTTTTTGCAACAAAAAATTTATAAAATATGTAGCTAACGTTTTGGAAGTAGCAATTTCTCCTTTTGACGTTATTTTATAACTACTTATTATATGCAATTGCTCTTCGGCACGGGTTAAGGCGACGTATAATACGTTTATAGTATCTAAAATTTCTTCTTGCGATTTGGTTTGATAAATTTCTTTAGTGGTACCGCTATATTTTTCCAGAATCTTATTATTTTTTACCAAAGCTTGAGGCATATCAACACTTTCGTTTTCCATTGGTATCCAAATATTATTACTTCTTGGATTTAAGCTGTCATCGGCAAACGGATAAATTACTACAGGAAATTCTAATCCTTTCGATTTATGAATGGTCATAATTCGAATGGCTTTTTCTCCTTCTGGTGATGGAATGCTTTGCTTGAAACCCGATTTTTTCCAATACTCTAAAAAATCAGCAATACTGGTTTGATATTTTACATTTCGCTCTAAAACTAAATCTAAAAAATATTGCACATACGAAATGGTGGTTTTCTCTTTTAAAAATACGTTTACTATATTTTCAACTGCTTCATATAAGGATTTTTTTCTACAATTTTCAAATGATATGTTACAACCATATGAAGCTAAAAACTTTTGCAAATCGGTTTCTGATGCCTCTTTAGCAACTACAATAAACTCGTGAATTTTATCTTTATCAACCTTTGTAGTTGCCACAAAATATAACCAATTAATTTTTGATTCTTGATTATTAGCACTATCCAAATATTCTAAAAAATTAATAATAAATTTTACTTCCGAAGCATTCTGAATTAGTAACGTTTCCGACGAAATAATTGGAATATTATTTTCGGTTAAAAAGTTAGCTAATAAAACCCCATTTTTAGTTTTTCGAGTTAATAAAACGATGTCTGAATACTCAAATCCATTGGCAATAGAATTGTGAATGATTTCTAAAGTTTTAGACAAATATTGCTTGTCTTTTTCGGTAATAGTATCATCCTCGGAGATTTCTTCATTAATTTCAATGGTATCATCTAAAAAAGTGACGGATACAAAACCACCTGATTTTTCATTAATTTCCTGTCCAGCAGTTTCTTTATATAATTTTTGATAAGCTTCATTGGTAAATTCTCCTGAAAGAAATTGAAAAAATTGAGTATTAAAATCAATAACTTCTGAATAACTTCTGTAATTTTTTGGTAAATTTTTTACAGCTTTTTCTTTGTTAGAAAACGGATTTGTATCGGTACTTAAATCGATAAATTGTTCCGCTTTTCCACCACGCCAGCGGTAAATAGATTGCTTTGGATCGCCTACAATCAGTAACGAACCTTTTGTACCATCTAAATCTTCACTTGCCAGGGCGTTATCAATTAGTGGTATAAAATTTTCCCATTGTAACTGCGAGGTGTCCTGAAACTCATCTATAAAATAATGACGGTATCTATCGCCTAAACGCTCATAAATAAAAGGCGCGGGCTGGTCTTTAATTTCATTATGAATTATGGTATTAAAATCGGAAATAGACAACACGTTTTGATCTTCTTGTAATTGCTTATATTCTTTATAAATTACATTAATAAGCGACAACGGAATCATGTTTTTTATGATCAAATCAAATAACGCATTTTCATTTTTTGCTTTGTAAATAAGGTTTAATTTTTCTTTCCAGACAGGAGTTAATCGATGCACTACTTCTGAATTATTCGATTTTTTAGGAACCCGAATTTCTTTTTCGCTTACAAAATCGTAATCCGTTGCTTTTTCTTTAAATAAATTGACAACATGATTGTAAAACGTCTTTCGGTCAAAATCTTCTTCCGTTAAATTATTTGTTGCAAAATCATCTAAAATGAATTTTGCGTTTTCCTTTATTTTTAATTTATTGGATTCTATTTTTAACTTTATTTTTTCAGTAATTTTAGAAAAATCAGCTACCGATTTATCGATTAATTTTCCAAAATTAAAAAAATGCTCTTCGTTTAAAATTAATCTGGAGACTTCATATAAATCTAAAGTAACATCCCAACTTTTATCGTCATCTGTTTTGCTCTTTGCAAAATTTATTAATACATGTGTTAATTCATCCTCTTCGCCTGCTTTAGCAACTACAACATCAATGGCATTTTTTAAAAGCTCCTCTGTATCTAAAGTAACATCAAAATTAGTAGGTAAATTTAAATCGTTCGTAAAGGTTCTAATAATTCGATGGGTAAATTTATCAATTGTTGAAATATCAAATGCTGCATAATTATGAATTAAATTTTTTAAAATCTTCTTTGATTTTTGTTGTATTGTTGGAACATCTACTTTTATTTCTGAAGCAATTTCTTGCATAAATTTAGCAGTTTTTTCAGAAACTTCATTTTTTGTAAAAGCAATTAAACTATCAATAATCCGACTTTTCATTTCTTCTACCGCTTTATTGGTAAAAGTAATGGCAAGAATTTTTTTATAAGTATCGTTAGCAGGAGCTACCAATAAAATTTTTAAATATTCTTTTGTTAAGGTATAAGTTTTACCTGAACCAGCGGAAGCGTTATAAACTTGAAATGCCATATTACAAATAATCTTTTAAGAAAGTATTAAGACGGAAAAATTTTATTTTCAAAGTTAAAGTTATAAATTTGAAAAAAATAATTAATCCATTAAAAATAGTATATCATGGCTTTTGAACTCCCACAATTACCTTATGCATATGATGCATTAGAACCACATGTTGATGCAAGAACTATGGAAATTCACCATACAAAACATCATAATGCTTACACCACAAATTTAAACGCTGCTATTGCAGGAACAGATTTAGAAGGAAAAACTATTGAAGCCATTATGGCTACTTTAGATATGAATAATATGCCGGTTAGAAATAACGGAGGTGGTTTTTATAATCATAATTTATTTTGGACCGTAATGTCACCAAATGGTGGGGGTTTGCCAACAGGTGAATTAGCAACAGCAATTGACACGGCTTATGGTTCGTTTGATGGTTTTAAAGCAGAATTTGCAAAAGCGGCAGCTACTCGTTTTGGTTCCGGATGGGCATGGCTTTGTGTGCAAAAAGGCGGAAAAGTTGAAGTTTGTTCTTCACCAAATCAAGATAATCCTTTAATGCCAGGAATTGGTTGTGGTGGAACACCTATTTTAGGTTTAGATGTTTGGGAACACGCCTATTATTTAAACTACCAAAATAGAAGACCTGATTATATTGAAGCGTTTTTCAATGTAATTAACTGGGACGAAGTAACAAAACGTTTCCACGAAGCAAAATAAATTTTTAAAAAAATAAAAGCGTGCAAGTAATTGGACGCTTTTTTATTATCTGTATATTTGTTTTTTATTTATTCTAAATGAGAGTACTGCTGTGGTTTGTTTTTTTATTTTCTATTGGAGCGGTTGCTCAAAAGCGTGCTGTAAATCAAAATGAAAATACAGAAAAAGTAGTACAAAATATTAATCGCGTTTTAACCAATAATCATATAAAAAACACTGATTTTAGTTATACCTTTTACGAAAAATCAATAATTTCTGCTTCTCCGGATTCTATTTCTGCTTCAATTGATACGTTGTTTAAAAATAAACGAAAAACAAAGTTTACAATCGATTCTTCCAGTTATAAATTTAAAAATATTATTACCAAACAACATGTTTATCAAACCGAAAAAGTAGCTATTGTTTCTATTGAAAAAGGGAAGAAAAAAGAAACTATTATTGGCTTAAAAATGGCCGGTTTAAAACAACCCGTTTACGAATTATTAGGGCAGGAATTTATGCCATTTGATTTGAGTAAAAAACAATTAAAAATTTTACAATTTACCTTTCAAAACCCCTTTTCAGCTGAGGGCTCACTAAAATATAAATTTGAAATAACAGATACATTAAGCAAACCAAATGGTAATGAAATCGTCTTGCAATTTGAATTAAAAAAAAGCATCAAAAAAAACAAATTAAAAGGGATTGCTACCGTTAATTTAAAAACAAATGCTATTACTAAAATTACTTTTTTTATAAATAGTATTATTAATGTAAAAGCGGAAACTGTTTTTAATTCTTTTAATGACGGAAAATCGTGGTTTCCTATTTCGCAAAACATTTTAGTAACTAAAGGAAAAGGGAAACAAAATATTGATTTTTTGGGAGAAACCATTCAGTTTGACAATGTAGCAAATACCTCTAAAAAGTATGATTATTCTAATGATTTGTTTGTGAAAATTTACAGGGATTACAGTAATTATAACTTTACAGAACTTCCAAAAAAACAACGTTATCAAATTCAAATTGATAAAAGTGCAATTCAAACAAATACGGCTTTTTTTACTACAATCTCAAACGATACTTTAGACAAACGATCGCAAAATACTTACCAAGCATTAGACAGTTTAGTAACCGCAACAAAAATTGAAAAGAAAATTTATTTCGGTAAAAAACTAATTAACGGACAAATTCCAGTTGGTTGGTTTGATTTTCGAGCTCGAGATATTTTTAAATATAACAATTACGAAGGTTTCCGATTAGGCTTAGGAATTGCTACAAATGACCGCTTTTCAACTTATTATAGATTGTTTGGTTATGGTGCTTATGGTACTAAAGATGGCGTGTTTAAAAGTCAACTTGGTAGTGCGTTTCGGATTTCAAAAAATACGGATAGTTGGATTTCGGGTTCCTTTACAGATGATATTATTGAATTTGCCGATTTATCACTTATAGCAGACAATAAACGATTTAGACTTATAGATCCACGTCCCTTTAATCTTTCTACATTTTATAATCATCAATCGTATGAACTGACTGTTGAATCGAAATTCATTTCTAAAATTGAAACTACTTTTAAAATAAGTCGTTCCAGAATCAATCCTTTATTTAATTACGAATTTAATGCGCCAAATAATTCCTATAAAGTGTACAATTTAACATTGGCGACTTTAAGTTTAGAATGGTCGCCAAACAGTAAATTTTTAGAAGCACCACAAGAAATTTTAGAAGTAGAAAAAGGATTTCCGAAGATAATTTTGCAACTATCTCATGCCATTCCTAATGTGTTAAGCGAAAATATTGAATTTACTAAAATAGATGCCCGTGTGTATCAAGAAAAAAAACATTTATCAGGACAAAAAACCACTTTTTTATTACAAGGAGGAATTAGTTTAGGAAACACGCCACTTTCACATTTGTACAGCTTAGCACCCAATAATTTAGACCGAGAAGCCATTTTAAGTCGAATTACATTTGCAAATAAAACATCTTTTGAAACCATGTATTTTAATGAATTTTATTCCGATAGATATTCGCTCTTTCAATTGAAACACTATTTTAATAAATTTCAAATTTCAAAAAACATTAAACCTGTTTTAGTGATTGGCAGCAAAGTGGCTTTTGGAGGTTTTTCACATCCTGAAAATCACCAAGGTATCGTATTTAAAACTATGGAAAAAGGTTTTTATGAAAGTGGATTTGAACTTCAAAATATTTTTAAAGGCTTTGGTTTGTCTACTTATTATAGATATGGACCGTATCAATTAGCAACATTTGATCAAAATATTGCTATAAAACTATCTTTTACGTTGAATTTGGGGATATAATTCACCATAATTCTTACCTTTGCAGCCTAAAATCATATCATGACGAAGTGGTTAAACACCAGTTTTTGGAATTTTGTAGCGCGAACGCTTTTAAGAAATAGACATTGGGTGCTTTTATGCATTGCTTTGTTTACTATTTTTATGGCGATGCAATGGAAATATATTCGTTTTACACAAACTGAAGCCAATTTATTACCCAATGACCATAAAGAAAATATAGCTTATAAAGATTTTTTAAAGAAATTTGGTGAAGAAGGAAATGTCATCATTTTTGCCGTTAAAAGTGAAGATGTTTTTAAACCAACTACTTTTAAAGCGTGGAACGATATGATGCGTTCAATTGCAAAAAACAAAGAAGTAGATGGCGTGTTATCGTTTAATGAAATACAGGATTTAGTTAAAAACGATTCCTTACAAACCTTTCAAATCAAACCTTTTATAGATCAAAAGAAAGTCGCCGATGCCACTTATTTGAATGCTAAAAAACAAGATTTATTAAACAAAATGCCTTTTTACGAAAGCTTATTGTTTAATAAAAAAAGTGGTGTTGTTAGAAGCGTCATTTACCTGAAAAAAGACATCGTAAACAAACCCGAAAGAAAAGAATTTGTTTTAAACAAACTAATTCCAGCTATTGAATCGTTTAAAGAAACAGCTAAAACAGATATCAAAGTTTCCGGAATGCCTTATATTAGAACCATGAATGCCAAGGCAATTATTAGCGAAATTGGCTTGTTTATTGGCGCTACTTTATTGGTAACCTCATTAATATTTTATTTCTTTTTCCGGTCGTTTCGCACCACTATGATGGCGCTTTTTGTCGTAATGATTGGCGTCATGTGGTCTTTCGGATTTTTAGGATTATTGCGTTACGAAATTACTGTTTTAACCGCTTTAGTGCCTTCATTAATTGTCATTATTGGAATTCCTAATTGTATTTTCTTAACCAATAAATACCACCAAGAAACGCGCGCACACGGAAACAGAGCGAAAGGTTTACAACGTGTTTTAACTAAAGTTGGAACCGCAACATTTATTACAAATGTTACAACAGCGGTAGGTTTTGCTACATTCATAATTACCGATAATAAATTATTACAAGAATTTGGTATCGTAACTTCCATAAATATTATGGCGCTTTTTGTGCTGAGTTTATTCGTGATTCCAATTTTCTTCAGTTTTATGCCCATTCCTAAAGCGAAACATTTAGAACATTTGGAACGCGGCTATTTGGTGAATTTTAAAAACTGGATTATCAACCAAGTAAAATATCATAATGTTCGTGTGTATTCGGTTGCCGTTGGTATTTTAATTATAGGAATTATTGGTGTTTATAAAATAAATATTTCTGGAAGTATTTTAGAAGATATGCCAAAAAGTACGCCATTTTTTGAAGACATTCGTTTCTTCGAAAAAGAATTTAAAGGGGTTTTACCTGTAGAAATTTTGATTGATACCAAGCGTAAAAAAGGGGTGATGAAAATTTCAACCTTAAAGAAAATGGACGAATTGCAATCGGAAATTGAAGCCATTCCTGAACTTTCAAAACCGGTTTCTATTGTCAATTTGGTGAAGTTTTCGAAACAAGCGTATTACAACGGAAATCCTGCTTTTTATGATTTACCCGATTCACAAGAGCAAGCTTTTATTTTGCCTTATTTGAAAAATTCATCAAAAGACAGCAAAAATAATCCACTAAAAAGTTATGTAGATGCCACGGGGCAATATGCTCGAATTTCAACTTTTATGAGAGAAGTCAGCACAGATGAAATGGTAAAAGTGGAAGAAAAATTAAAAGACCGAATCAATAAATTATTTCCTAAAGAACGTTTTACAGTTACTATTACAGGAAAAGCCTTATTATTTCAAAAAGGAACCAGTTATTTATTAGACAATTTAATAGAATCGTTATTATTCGCTTTAGCATTAACAGGTGCTTTAATCTTTTTCTTATTCCGTTCGGTGAAAATGATTTTTGTAGCTTTGATTCCGAATTTATTACCTTTATTAGCTACGGCTGGATTGATGGGCTATTTAGGTATTCCAATTAAGCCCTCAACTATTTTGGTTTTCGGAATTGCGTTCGGACTTTCCGTAGATGATACGATTCGATTCTTAGCGCAATACCGACAAGAATTAGTTAGAAATAATTGGAAAATTAAAAAATCCATCTTCTCTACATTAGAAGAAGAAGGACCAAGCATGTTTTATACTTCTTTCGTATTATTGTTCGGATTTTCGGTGTTTACCTTATCCGATTTCGGAGGAACAGTAGCTTTAGGAGGTTTGGTTTCCATCACGTTATTATTCGGAATGTTAACCAATTTAATTTTATTACCAAGTTTGGTTTTATCCTTAAATAGAAGTTTAGCCAATGCGCAAGAATTAAAAGAACCAAGAATAGATATTTTAGAAAATGATGATGACCCAGATGCTGTGGTTGAAGAAAAATAAAACAACATGAAGAATTTAATTGAAGAATTACAATGGAGAGGTCTGGTTCACGATGCCATGCCAGGAACAGAAGAGCAACTTTTAAAAGAACCAACAGCTGTTTATATTGGTTTTGATCCTACTTCAGATTCGTTACATATTGGAAGTTTGGTGCCTATTATTTTATTGATGCACTTGCGAAAATTCGGACACAAACCATTTGCTTTAGTAGGTGGTGCAACAGGTATGATTGGTGATCCCTCAGGGAAATCAAACGAAAGAAATTTATTAGATGAAGCCACTTTAAATCACAATGTAGAAGGAATTAAAGGGGTGTTGTCTCGGTTTTTAGATTTCCATGCAACCGATGCACAAGCCCCAGTTTTAGTAAACAATTACGATTGGATGAAAGATTTTTCGTTCATTGATTTTGTTCGTGAAGTAGGGAAACGCATCACGGTTAACTATATGATGAGTAAGGATTCTGTGAAAAAACGGTTGTCTGGTGAAGGCGAAGGCATGAGTTTTACAGAATTTACGTATCAATTAATTCAAGGATACGATTTTTATCATTTGCACAAACACCACAATTGTAAATTACAAATGGGAGGAAGCGACCAATGGGGAAATATTACTACAGGTACAGAATTAATTCGTAGAATGAACGTAGATTCTGAAACGGAAGGAAAAGCGTTCGCAATGACTTGCCCGTTAATTACAAAAGCAGATGGTTCGAAATTCGGAAAATCGGAAAAAGGAAACATTTGGTTGGATGCTGATAAAACGTCTCCATACGAATTTTACCAATTTTGGTTTAATACGACTGATGTTGATGCCGAAAAATATATTAAAATTTTCACATTCTTAGATAAAGCTACGATTGATGCGTTATTAGCAGAACACGTTGAAGCACCACATTTACGAATATTACAGAAGAAATTAGCCGAAGAAGTAACCGTAATGATTCACGGAGCAGCAGAACACGAAAAAGCCGTTTTTGCTTCACAAGCCTTCTTTAAACCAACCGTGGACGATTTAAAACAACTAGATTTAAAAACATTAGCGGATGTTTTCCAAAGTTTAGACCAAGCGGAAGTTACTTTAGCAGAAATCGAAGCAGGTTACCCAATTGTGGATGCCTTTGTGAAATCTGGCTTTTTATCTTCAGGAAACGAAACCAGAAGAGCTTTAAAAGAAAATGCCGTTTCCGTAAATAAAGTAAAAGTTACAGAAGAATATATCATTTCAACAAACGATTTAATTGCGAACACGTTCGTTTTACTTCAAAAAGGAAAGAAAAACTATTATATTTTAAAAGTGGTGTAAGCTGGTTTTAAATAAAATTCAAAAGCCGTTCTGATGATTTTCAGCACGGCTTTTTATGTTAATGAGGTAATTTACTCTTAAAATATCCGTAACACCAAGTGCCAAAAACAGCACTCAAGTATACAATTCCTACTACTTTAAAACCAGCACCTATTTGTGCATACATAGGTCCTGGGCAAGAACCCGTAATCGCCCATCCAATTCCGAAAATTAAACCGCCGTAAATTTGACCTTTATTTCTTTCTTTTTTTTCAAAAACGATGGCTTCACCAGAAAAAGTTTTTATATTAAATTTTTTAATAATAAAAACGGATAACATCGCCACAAGAATAGCAGTTCCTATTATTCCGTACATATAGAAAGATTGTAAATGAAACATTTCGTAAATTCGAAACCAACTAAGAATTTCAGCTTTCACAAAAATAATTCCGAAAAATATTCCGACTACTAAATATTTAAAGTTTTTCATTTTAGATAAGTTTTAAGAGTATAGGTATCAAAATATTTGAAGTAACAAAGCCGCCAATCATAAAGCAACAAGTTGCAATAAGCGATGGTAATTGAAAAGTAGCCATTCCTAATATGGAATGTCCGCTTGTACAACCACCAGCATATCGGGAACCAAAACCAACAAAAAAACCACCAAGCACAAAAAAGAATAGTCCTCTTAAAGTAAATAGGTTTGCTACTGAGAAAATTTGCGTGGGCATAAGTTGACTAAAATCGGAAATGCCGTATTGTATCAACGTATCTTTTGTGTTTTGAGCAAGTTGAATTTCATTTGGATTAGATAAAAATTGTGTGGCAATAAAGCCCCCTAAAAAAATACCAACTACAAAGAAAAGATTCCAAATTTCTTTCTTCCAATCATAGTTAAAAAACGGAATGTCTTTCGGAATACAAATTGCACATAGGTGGCGCATTGAGGAAGAGATGCCTAATTTTTTATTTCCTATTAAAGCTAATATGGGTACAATTAGTCCTATTAATATTCCTGCTACTGCCCAATGCCAGGGCTGCTTAATTAATTCTATCATAGTATTACTTTGATTAATAATTTCTATTGTGATGTAAATAAGTACAGATATAAGTCATTGATATAAGCTAGTTATTATTTGATATATAATAATATGTGATTAAAACAAATTTTAGTAATACTACTTATTCCCACCAATTTTTGACAGTATCCATACTTTTCGATTCAGTACTATCTAAACTACCTATTTTGCCTTTCAAGGCAATATCAATCCAGCCTTTTTTAAGGTATTTTTCAGCTACAGAAAATTCTGCTGCGCCAATATCAAAACTACAATCAACACTTGGTACTCTATAATCGCCCCAATGGCATATGTTCTCTAATTTTGAATTATACATTTTCCAAGTTCCTACAAAAGAATTATTGAAATAACCGTCAGAATGAATATTAATATTGTCATATTGTATTTTATTATCTTTATCTAAAAACCATTTCGTTTCTAAATCACCACTAAAAAAGCCTGAATGTGATTGTAATTTGTTTTCGAAGAATTCATATTTAGCACATAGTAAACCTTGTGTTTTTATCCCTGAATTTTTATATTCATCATCAACTCCAAAATGTTCTCTTTTAGATTCTTGAATTTTAACCATTGTAATTTTTCCAACGAATTCGCAAACATTTTCTTTGACTTTAGATTTTCCATAAACAAAATACTCCTTTTGATTATTGATGTTTTTAGAAATAGAAATTAACTTTATTTGAATTCTTTGAAAATCATCACCAAGAATTCCATATACTAAATTGTTGTCTGTAAGTAGCCACAATTCGGAGAAATCATATTGTAAAAATTTTTCAATTTCATTATTTGGTAGTAATTTTTCACTATCCATAATAGCTGTTTTGCACAAGTTTTGCGAAAAAGAACTTACGTAAAAAAACAAGAAGGTTATTAAAGTTTTGTTTTTCATTTAAAAAAAGGGTTTTCCATTAGCGAATTTAGTAAATTCAAAACCAAAAAGTAAAAAAATAAAATAGATTTCACTGAAAACTATATAAAATAAAAAAGGTGAAACTTTCGTTTCACCTTTTTTGCCCCAAATCTACCATAAAACTTAACCTACTAATTTTCTGGTGATACAATAATATGGCAAGATATTTTATTTTAACTAATTATTTGTTGTAATGCTAATATTCTCGATGAAATGCAGTTTTTTAATAAGCACGGGCTCCATTTCCTTCATAAAAGTTGATAAAAGCCGTATTTACCACTCGATTTCCTCCAGGTGTAGGATAGTTTCCAGTGAAGTACCAATCACCTAAATTTTTAGGACAAGCTTTGTGTAAATCGGCTACTTTTTGAAAAATAATTTTCACTTTGGCTTTCACTTCTTTTGAAGTTAGCATTTCTGCCATTTTATCTGAAATTTGTTCATCTGTAAACGGATTGTAAATTTCTTTTACATGATTTACAACTTCTGTGTCTTTTAAACCTTGTTGAGCTTTACATTTTTTATAAACGTCTTCTACAATTTGATACTGATTGGTTTCTTTTAAAAGTTCTAATGCCGCTTTGAAAGCTATAAAACCTTCTAAAGTACTCATATCAATTCCGTAACAATCTGGATATCTAATTTGTGGTGCAGAAGAAACTACCACAATTTTCTTTGGATGCAATCGATCTAAAATTTTAATAATACTTTGTTTTAATGTTGTTCCACGAACAATACTATCGTCAATAATTACTAAATTATCAGTAGGTTTTACTACACCGTATGTAATGTCGTAAACATGCGCCACCATTTCATCTCTACTACTGTCTTCAGTTATAAAAGTACGAAGTTTTACATCCTTAATCGCTATTTTTTCAGTACGTACTTTTTCGGCCAAAATTTCATTTAATCCTTTTTCATCTAAAGTATCTTTTTGCGCAATAATATCTTTAACTTTTTGTTCGTCTAAGAATTTTTGAGCGGCTTCAGCCATCCCATAAAAAGAAGTTTCTGCCGTATTTGGTATAAATGAGAATACGGAATTATGAATGTCATTCTCAATTTCTTTTAACACACTTGGAAAAACATATTTCCCTAATAATTTTCTTTCTTGATATATTTCGGCGTCGCTTCCACGAGAGAAATAAATTCTTTCAAAAGAACAGGCTTTTTTATTAGTACATTCTCGAATGTTTTCGAAAAGCACATTTCCGTTTTTCTTAACAATAATAGCATCACCCGCTTCTAATTCTTTCACCTCTTCGAAGGCTACATTAAAAACGGTTTGAATAACTGGACGTTCTGAAGCTACTACCACAATTTCCTCATCATGATAATAATAGGCTGGACGAATTCCGTTTGGGTCTCTAACTACAAAAGCATCTCCATGACCTAAAAGTCCCGCCATAGCGTACCCACCATCAAAATTTTTTGAGGCTCTTTTTAAGATTCTTCCTATGTTCAATCGTTCGGCAATAACAGGCGAAGCTTCTAATTTTGTAAGTCCTTCGTTTTTGCAATCTAAATACAATTGTGTGATTTCATCATCTAAAAAATGACCGATTTTTTCCATTACGGTAACCGTATCGGCCAATAGTTTTGGATGTTGTCCTACATCGACTAAATCTTGAAATAATTCTTTAACATTCGTCATGTTAAAATTTCCAGCAACTAATAAATTTCGGTGCATCCAATTGTTTTGACGTAAAAAAGGATGAACACTTTCAATGCTGTTTTTTCCAAAAGTTCCATATCGTACGTGACCTAAAAACAATTCGCCTACATAAGGAATATTTTCTTTTTGCAACGCTACATTATTTTGATACGAAGGATTTTTAGCTAATTCCTCAGAAATTCTAGAATTAATTTGTCCGAAAATATCCTGAATAGGTTGTGCTTGATTGGAACGAATTCTGCTTATATATCTTTGACCCGGTTGTACATCTAATTTAATACTGGCAAAACCCGCACCATCTTGTCCGCGATTGTGTTGTTTTTCCATTAAAAGATACATTTTTTCTACCCCGTAAAAAGCCGTACCATATTTTTCTCTATAGTATTCTAATGGTTTTAATAGTCTAAGTAAGGCAATTCCACATTCGTGTTTAATAGCGTCGCTCATAGTTGTTGTTGTTTATGCTGTATTTAGTTCAGAAGCTGTTTATGTATTCGTAATATTAAAAATGCCCCGAAATTTCGAGGCATAGTTTGGTCTTATAATTTGATGTCAAATTGTGTTAACGCCTTAAATTGTTGTAATCGAGCATAAACATCTTCTTTGTTTAAGTTTACCATTCTTTCCGTTCCAAATTTTTCTACACAGAAAGAAGCTAAATTTGAACCATGAATAATGGCATTTTTCATATTTTCAAAAGAAAAATCTTCGGATTGCGAAAGATATCCTGAAAATCCTCCTGCAAACGTGTCTCCTGCTCCTGTTGGATCAAAAACTTCTTCTAACGGTAAAGCTGGCGCAAAGAACACCGCTTTATTATGGAAAATTAATGCCCCATGTTCTCCTTTTTTAATAACTACATATTTAGGACCCATTGTGTGAATTTTTGCAGCTGCTTTTACTAAAGAATATTCTCCAGATAATTGTCGCGCTTCTTCGTCATTAATGGTAATCACATCAACCCGTTGTATTACTTCTACTAATTCAGGTAACGCACAATCCATCCAAAAGTTCATAGTATCTAAAACTACTAATTTTGGTTGGTTGGTCATTTGATTTAAAACGGATGATTGTACAATTGGATGTAAATTTCCTAACATAACCACGGATGCGTCTTGATATGCTTGAGGCACCACTGGATTAAAATCTGCTAATACATTTAACTCGGTAGCTAATGTGTCTCTCGAATTCATATCATTATGATATTTTCCGCTCCAAAAGAAGGTTTTTCCGCCTTTTACAACTTCAATTCCTTCAATATTTATATTTCTTTCTGCTAATAAATCTAAGTGTTCTTGCGGAAAATCTTCACCTACAACAGATACTATTGCAGCATCAACATTAAAAAAAGAAGCTGATAAACCAATATAAGTTGCCGCGCCTCCTAATATTTTATCTGTTTTTCCAAAAGGGGTTTCAATGGCATCAAATGCTACCGTTCCTACAATTAACAATTTACTCATTTACTTTATTTTTGATAAGTGGCAAAGATAGTTATTCCGTTTGAAGTTAAAAAATGTTAGACTAATTTTAGTTATAAAAATATTTGAAGTAAAAGAAACCCATTACTACTATTGTAAAAGTTATTTTTTATAGTAATTTTGAATAGATATTTACTTACTATTTTTCATTGGAAGCACCAAAAACCGCACTTACCACAAACGAAATTATCAGCAAATTAGAGTATTACTGCTCTTACCAAGATCGTTGTCATAAAGAAGTAGAACAAAAATTAAGAAGTTTTTCGCTGCTTCCAGAACTAAAGGAACAAGTTATTGTGCATTTAATTGAACATAAATATGTAGATGAAGCGCGTTTTGCTAAAAGTTTCGCAAGAGGAAAACACAACTATAAAGGTTGGGGTAAAAACCGAATTGTGCAAGAATTAAAATTTAGAGAAATATCTAAAAGAAACATTGATTTAGCTTTGTTAGAACTTCCAAACGAAATTTATTTAGCTAATTTCCATGCGCTTTCAGAAAAAAATTGGAACAGCATTAAAGAACGAAAAGGACAAAAGAAAAATAAAAAATTTGTAGATTTCTTACTCCGAAAAGGATACGAAACCAGTTTGATTTTTGAAAAACTTAAACAATTGGATAAATAGGTGTAAGTAGAAAGGCATAAGGCATAAGTTAAAAGTAATGTATGCTATTAACTTGTTGCTTTTTACTTTTGCCTTTCCTCTTGGCACATTAATTCCCTATCTTTGCAAAAAAACAAAACCTCATGTTAGAAAATAAAGATCAAAAAACAACGAGCCTTGCCAGTTTAGGTGAATTCGGATTAATTGAACATTTAACCAAGCATTTCAAAATTAATCAAGAAAGTACGCTTAAGGGTATTGGTGACGATGCCGCTGTTTTAGATTTTGCAGGCAAAAAAGCAGTAATTTCTACCGATTTATTAGTAGAAGGGGTGCATTTTGATTTAAGTTATATGCCTTTAAAACATTTGGGATACAAAGCAATTGTGTCAAATATTTCAGACATTTGTGCGATGAATGCAATTCCTACTCAGGTTACCGTTTCGGTAGCGGTTTCAAATCGTTTTCCGTTAGAAGCCATGGAAGAACTTTTTGCAGGAATTACTTTAGCAGCCAACGCCTATAATGTAGATGTAATTGGCGGCGACACCACATCTTCTCAAAAAGGATTAATTATTAGCATTACTGCTATTGGCGAAGCGAATTTAGATGAAATTACTTACCGAAATGGCGCAAAACAAACAGATTTATTAGTTGTTTCCGGCGATTTAGGTGCAGCTTATATGGGTTTACAAGTATTGGAAAGAGAAAAACAAGTGTTTCAAGTCAACCCAAATAACCAACCTGTTTTAGACGATTACACCTATTTAATTGAACGGCAATTGAAGCCTGAAGCCAGAAATGACGTAAAAGAATTGTTAGAAAAATTAGAAGTACAACCTACCGCTATGATTGATGTTTCAGACGGATTATCCTCTGAAATTATGCATATTTGTAAGCAAAGTAAATTAGGTTGTAATGTATACGAAGATAAAATTCCGGTTGACCCACAATTAATAAATGTGTGCGAAGAATTTAATGTAGACATTACCACAATTGCCTTAAATGGGGGAGAAGACTACGAATTACTTTTCACAATTAAAATGGACGATTTTGAAAAATTAAAACACAATCCAAATTTTACCATCATTGGTCATATGGTAGCGGAAAGCGAAGGCATGCATTTGGTGACTCGTGCCAATACAAAAATTGAACTAAAAGCTAGAGGCTGGAATGCTATAAACGAAGAATAAAATTGGTTGGAAAACTATTTTACAACAATTTCTGTTCTTCCGTTTCGTAAAAAGTATCGATATTTAAATTTTTTTGTTGCGAAGCCATCACGGCTAACTCGTCACAGCGTTCGTTTTGAGGATGATTGTTGTGTCCTTTAATCCACATAAATTTCACGTGATGTTGTCGGTAAATTTTTAAAAAACGTAGCCATAAATCGGGATTTTTTTTGTCTTTGAAATATTTTTTCTCCCAGCCAAATACCCAACCTTTTTCTACCGAATCCACCACATATTTAGAGTCGGAAACTACCAAAACATTGGTTTTAGGTGCTTTCAATTTTTCTAAACCTACAATTACGGCCAACAATTCCATTCTGTTATTTGTTGTATGTCTAAATCCTTCAAAAAATTCTTTTTTATAAGGCGAACCGACCATTTCCATCACCACACCATAACCGCCCGGACCTGGATTTCCTTTGGCAGCGCCATCTGTGTATATATGAACTTGGTAGGACATTTTAGATTGTTAGATTAATTAGATTTTTAGATTGATTAGATTATTAAACATTGAAATTAAGAAATTTTAGTGGTTTGACTTTCTAACAAGTCTAACCTTCTAAAAATCTCTCAATCACTTTCGGAAAATGTTCCATTTCCAATTCGTGAATTTTTTGTGCGATTTCTTCTGCTGTTTTACAATTTTCAATATTTACATTTACTTGAAATATAAATTCGCCTTCATCAAAATGTTCAATTACATAATGTACTGTGATTCCTGTTTCCTTTTCTTTATTTTCTAAAACTGCTTGATGTACGTGCATCCCATACATCCCTTTTCCTCCATAATTAGGCAACAATGCTGGATGAATATTAATTACTTTGTTCGGAAATTCGTTTATAATATGAATAGGAAATTTTAATAAAAAACCTGCCAATACAATTAAATCGGGTTGCAATAGCTTCAGTTGCTTTAAAACGGTAGCTTCTGAAAGTTCCATTTTATTAAAAATAAAAGTTGGAACTTTGAATTTTTTAGCCCTTTCAATTACTTTTGCTTCAGAATTATTTGTGAACACGGCTACAACAGAAACGGCTTTGGACAAGTCAAAATAGGCCATAATATTTTCGGCATTGGAACCATTTCCGGAAGCAAAAAGCACAATCTTCTTCATTTCATTCTGTTTTTCTTAACTTATTGCAGCAATAAATCGTATAAATATCACACAAAAGTATAAATTCATTTACGTTTTATGGCAAAAATTAAAAGAAATTAAAAAATATTTTAATTGAAAAGCATAGAGAATTAGGGTATTTTAAGTTTTTTTTATACATTCGTGGTTATATTTACTAACAAAAATGTTGTTTTAAAATAAAGTTTTTTATTTTTGCAAACAAATAAATTAAAAATTAAAAATTATGTCAGACATTGCATCAAGAGTAAAAGCGATTATCGTGGACAAATTAGGTGTTGACGAAAACGAAGTTGTAACAGAAGCAAGCTTCACTAACGATTTAGGTGCTGATTCATTAGACACTGTAGAGCTTATTATGGAATTCGAGAAAGAATTTGATATTCAAATTCCAGATGACCAAGCTGAAAACATTGCTACTGTAGGTCAAGCAATTTCTTACATCGAAGAAGCTAAGAAATAATAACCTTTCATCCGTATAATTTTTTTTTATACGGATGTTGTTATTTTTTGTTTCTGTTTTTAAAAATCTTTGTTTAGATTTGTAAAAACATTGATTGTATTACAATCATTCACATAAGACATTTATGTAATACCCAATGTTAATATTTATAATATGTACATTGGGTTTTTTTATATAACTAAAAAATAATTTATGCAATTGAAACGTGTAGTAGTTACAGGACTTGGAGCTTTAACTCCAATTGGAAATAACATTGAAGAATATTGGAATGCCTTAATTAGCGGGAAAAGCGGTGCGGCTCCAATTACTTATTATGACACTGAAAAACATAAAACAAAATTTGCTTGTGAGGTAAAAAACTTCAATATCGAAGAATTTATCGATAGAAAAGAAGCAAGACGAATGGACAAATTTGCACAATATGCCATTGTAGCTGGCGAACAAGCAATTGCAGATGCCGGTATTTTGGAATCAAATGTAAATAAACAACGAGTAGGTGTAATTTGGGGTGCGGGTATTGGAGGTTTAGAAACGTTCCAAGAAGAAGTACTAAGTTATGCTAAAGGTGACGGAACACCTCGCTTTAATCCGTTTTTTATTCCTAAAATGATTGCCGATATTGCTCCCGCACATATTTCTATGAGAAATGGCTTTATGGGTCCAAACTATACCACAGTTTCTGCTTGTGCTTCTTCAGCAAATGCTATGATTGATGCGTTTAACTACATTCGTTTAGGAATGTGTGATGTAATTGTATCGGGTGGTTCTGAAGCGGCAGTAACTATTGCAGGTATGGGTGGCTTTAACTCTATGCAAGCGTTATCTACAAGAAACGATTCCCCAGAAACGGCTTCTAGACCGTTTGACGCTAACAGAGATGGATTTGTTTTAGGCGAAGGTGCAGGTGCTTTGGTTTTTGAAGAATATGAACATGCAAAAGCACGTGGTGCAAAAATATATTGTGAAGTTGGAGGTGGCGGAATGTCATCTGATGCGTATCACTTAACGGCTCCACATCCAGAAGGAATTGGAGTTATCGCGGTAATGGAAAATACCTTGCGCGATGCGGGTATGAAACCTGAGGAAGTAGACCATATCAATACGCACGGAACGTCTACACCTTTAGGAGATGTGGCAGAATTAAAAGCCATTAGTCATGTTTTTGGAACACATGCTAAAAACATAAATATCAATTCTACAAAATCAATGACAGGGCATTTGTTAGGAGCTGCAGGAGCAATTGAAGCAATTGCTTCGATATTAGCAATGAAACACAGTCTTGTTCCTCCGACAATTAATCACACCACTGTAGATGAAAATATTGATCCATCATTAAACTTGACTTTAAATACCCCTCAAAAAAGAGAAATTAAAGTGGCCATGAGTAATACTTTTGGATTTGGTGGACATAATGCTTGTGTGCTTTTTAAAAAAATAGAAGAATAACTTCATGCGTCGCATTTTAAATAAAATATTGAAAAAATCCCCTTCTTTTAATCAAGACGGGGTTTTTTTTGAGAAAATTACCAAAATATTAGGATTCAAACCCAATACAGAAATTTATTACAAACATGCCTTCACCCATCGTTCTTCTAACCTAATCGATGAAAACGGATTTCCAATTAGTTACGAACGTTTAGAGTTTTTAGGTGACGCTATGTTAGGTAGCGTAATTGCAGCTCATTTATACAAAAAAGTACCAACAGGTGACGAAGGCTATTTAACAAAAATGCGATCAAAAATTGTAAGTAGAGAACATTTAAATGAATTAGGCAGAGATTTTAATTTGGTGCAATTTATAGAAAGTAAAGTAAGTCCTTCCCATTTTGGAGACAATATTCACGGGAATTTATGTGAAGCCTTTATTGGTGCTATATATTTAGATAAAGGCTATCCTTATTGTGAAAAATTTATTCAAGAAAAAATCATTAAGCAATATGTAGATATTGAGCGTTTAGAAGGCAAAGTAATTAGCTATAAAAGTTTAATTATCGAATGGTGTCAGAAAGAAAAAATTACTTTTAAATTTGATGTTTTTGAAGATGATGGCAAAGAAGGCGTAAAATACTTTGGCGTAAAATTAGTAATGGATGATCAGGTAATTAGCAAAGCTAGAGCTACTTCAAAGAAAAAAGCAGAAGAAACCGCTGCAAAAAGAGCTTTTTTTGCGTTACAAGATAAAATTGAAAACAAATCCTAAATTATTTTATCAACTACAACGTTTGAATTAAAAATTTAATAGTTTAGAAACCTTATTTACTACAATTTAATAATTTTTACTCCTATCTTTACGATTATTAAAAAAATAAATGGCAAATCTTAAACTTACATTCGACGATTTTGAATCAAATGATTTTGAGTTACTTGCGATTCATTCTAATTTAAAAGATTTTAAATTAACCTTTTTAATAAACATAAAACTGAATGTTTTGATGGCAAAAAATGATAACGAAATTTCAATTAAATCTTCTAACGGAACGGGAAAATTTTCTAGATTTAGTTATGACGATTTGAACCAAGATATTACTTGGGAACTCATAAAAAATCAAACCAATTTTAATTCGAACCAAAATAATTCGGGTTTCTTCTCTGAAAATAATATTACAATGAATTTAATTCCAGAATTAAAAACAGCCGATTATTTATTAAAAATAGACAATATAGATTCGAATTTTAAGAGTAAAGAAGTCATTAAAAAAATAAGTACCATACAAAACGTTTCTACTATTTATCAAGTAGATACAACTAATTTGAAATCGATAAACAATTTAATTTTTTAAATATGCATACAACAAAAAAAACAAAAATTGTTGCCACATTAGGTCCAGCTTGTAGTAGCAAAGAAGTAATTAAAAAAATGATCGACGCTGGAGTTAATGTTTTTAGAATTAATTTTTCACATGCTGATTATACAGATGTAAAAGAAAGAATAGATAGTATTCGCGAGCTGAATGCTGAATTTGGTTATACCACTTCTATTTTAGCCGATTTACAAGGTCCAAAATTACGTGTTGGTGTAATGAAGGAAGATGTAGTTGTGAATCCTGGAGATATTATTACTTTCCAAACTTCAGAAGATATTCCTGGAACTGCTGACAGGGTTTATATGAACTATAAAGAATTTCCAAAAGATGTAAATCCTGGAGAAAGAATTCTTTTAGATGATGGAAAGTTAATGTTCGAAGCTATTGAAACCAATAGAGTTGACGAAGTAGTATGTAAGGTAATTCAAGGTGGGCCTTTAAAATCCAAAAAAGGGGTAAATTTACCTAATACAAAAGTATCACTCCCAGCCTTGACAGTAAAAGATATTAAAGACGCTATTTTTGCCTGTGAAAACAAAGTAGATTGGATGGCGCTTTCGTTTGTTAGAACTAAAGAAGACATTAAAGATTTACAAGATTTAATTGCAGAACATTCTGAACACAAAATTCCAATTGTGGCTAAAATTGAAAAACCAGAAGCGGTTGAAAATATAGACGAAATTGTTATTGCTTGTGATGGTTTAATGGTCGCTCGTGGTGATTTAGGTGTGGAAGTACCCGCACAAGAAGTGCCATTAATTCAGAAAAAATTAATTTTAAAAGCAAAATTAGCACGTATTCCGGTAATTGTAGCCACTCAGATGATGGAAACAATGATTACTAGCTTAACACCTACTAGAGCAGAGGTAAATGATGTGGCCAATTCAGTAATGGATGGTGCGGATGCCGTAATGCTTTCTGGTGAAACTTCTGTTGGAAATTATCCAGTACAAGTTATCGAAACCATGACCAGTATTATAGAAAGTGTAGAAGATTCTCCACTTATTAATGTACCTCATATTGCACCAACAAAAAGAAATGATAGATATATCACTAAATCTATTTGCTTTAATGCAGCAGCAATGGCGGACACTATAGACGCAAAAGCAGTTACAACATTAACAAATAGTGGCTATACCGCTTTTCAAATTTCGGCTTGGCGACCACATGCACATATTTTAGTTTTTACTTCAAACGAAAGAATTTTAACCCAATTAAATTTACTTTGGGGAGTAAGAGCCTTTTACTATGATAAATTTACAAGTACAGATGATACCATTGATGATATCAATAAAATTTGTAAGGATAAAAAATATGTAAGAAAAGGCGATATGGTAATTAACCTAGCTTCTATGCCCATTGCGAATAAAGGAATGGTTAACACCTTAAGAATTTCTGAAATAGAATAAAATAATATTACCTAAAATATAAAATCCCGAATTCAGAAGAATTTGGGATTTTTTTTATGCCTTTTTTTCTACCATTTAAAACTATATAGAGTAGTATTGTCAAGTGTCCTAGTTTGCGAAAAAACACTTTAACTTAATTCAAATACCTAGTTTTAGATTGGTTAAATAATTTTAATCGTTTAATTTTAAAACGGCCATAAATGCCTCTTGGGGAATTTCTACATTTCCAACTTGTCGCATTCGTTTTTTACCTTTTTTCTGTTTTTCTAGTAATTTACGTTTACGAGAAATATCACCTCCATAACATTTTGCTGTAACATCTTTACGAAGTGCTTTTATGGTTTCGCGAGCAATAATTTTTGCTCCAATAGCCGCTTGAATTGGAATGTCAAATTGTTGACGCGGAATTAATTCGCGTAATTTTTCGCACATTTTTTTTCCTATATTGTAAGCATTATCTTCATGTATAAGAGCCGAAAGTGCATCTACTGATGTCGCATTTAATAACACATCTAATTTTACTAATTTAGAAGTTCTCATTCCAATTGGATGATAATCAAAAGAAGCATATCCTTTAGAAACGGTTTTTAATCTGTCATAAAAATCAAATACGATTTCAGCCAAAGGCATATCAAAATTTAATTCTACACGTTCTGTTGTTAGATACGTTTGATTCGTAATTAAACCTCGTTTTTCAATACATAAACTCATTACATTTCCAACATAATCGGCTTTTGTAATGATAGTTGCTTTAATATAAGGTTCTTCAACACGATCTAATTTACTTGGTTCTGGTAAATCTGATGGATTGTTTATTATGAAACCAACTTCTGGTTCTTTCTTAGTATAAGCCAAGTACGAAACGTTAGGTACCGTTGTAATAACAGTCATGTCAAACTCTCGTTCTAAACGCTCTTGAATAATTTCCATGTGTAACATGCCTAAGAATCCACATCGGAAACCAAAACCTAATGCCGCTGAACTTTCTGGTAAAAATACCAAAGACGCATCGTTTAGTTGTAGTTTTTCCATGGAAGAACGTAAATCTTCATAATCTTCAGTGTCTACAGGATAAATTCCGGCAAATACCATTGGTTTTACGTCTTCAAAACCTGTAATCATATTTGTTGTAGGTTCCTTGGCATCTGTAACGGTGTCGCCAACTTTTACTTCTTTTGCTTCTTTAATTCCAGAAATTAAATACCCTACATCTCCTGTTGAAATTACATTTTTTGGAACCTGATTTAATTTTAAAGTACCTACTTCATCAGCAAAATATTCTTTACCGGTAGCCATAAATTTAATTTTCTGACCTTTTTTAATTTCACCATTTACAACGCGAAAAATAACTTCAATTCCTCTAAAAGGATTGTAATGCGAATCAAAAATTAATGCTTGTAAAGGTTCGTCTTTTACGCCTTTTGGTGGTGGGATTTTTTCTATGATAGCCGCTAAAATATTTTCTACACCGAAACCTGTTTTACCAGAGGCATGAATAATATCTTCTAATTTGCAACCTAATAAATCGATAATATCATCTGAAACTTCTTCCGGATTAGCAGAAGGTAAATCTACTTTATTTAAGACCGGAATAATTTCTAAATCATTATCTAAAGCTAAATATAAATTAGATATTGTTTGTGCTTGAATACTTTGTGCGGCATCAACAATTAACAAAGCGCCTTCACAGGCGGCAATACTTCTAGAAACTTCATAAGAAAAATCTACGTGACCAGGTGTATCAATTAAATTTAATATATATTCCTGACCTTGGTACGTATATTCCATTTGAATCGCGTGACTTTTTATGGTAATCCCACGTTCGCGCTCCAAATCCATGTTATCTAACAATTGTGCTTTCTCTTCTCTGGCAGTTACGGTTTGCGTAGCGCCCAAAAGTCTATCCGCTAATGTGCTTTTTCCGTGATCAATATGTGCAATAATGCAAAAATTTCTAATGTGTTTCATATTCCATTTCAAAAATCAATAACAATTTCAAAACATCAATAAAAAATTGAAATTAAAATTGTTTTACTTCGTTTATAATCTACAAAGATATGCGATTTCTACCTTTAAAAGAAATTATTTATTTGATATACCATATTTAAAATTTTTACGTTACTATTACTAATTATCAACTTATATAACCATGAAAAAATCTATATTTTATATCACACTTATAACTTGCTTAGTTTTAAATTTTTCTTTTTCACAGGAAAAAAACACGATTAACGTAAACGGTTTAGGTAAGGTTTCTGTGTTTCCTAATGCAGCAATTCTTACGCTGGAGTTAGACCACATTAAACCAACTTTGAGAGAGGCCGTTACAGAAAATCAAAAAACGCTGCTCTTAGTAAAAAATATAATTAAAAATTATGTAAAAGATACCTCGCTAATTAAAACTAGTTTGATTGCTACTAATAAAGCTACAAAATGGGATACTAAATTAAATAAAGAAATATTTATTGGTTTTGAATCCTCTCAAAAAATAATTTTTACTTTATTAGATTTGAATCAAATGCAAAATTTTACTGAAGAATTATTGAAAACAAAATTTAATAAAATTCAAACTATTTCATATTTCAATACCAACTCTGAGGAATTAATGAAACAAGCACAAGATTTAGCGGTAAAAGATGCCATAGAAATAACGCAAAGATTAGCAAAAAGCGCCAATATAAAAACTGGTTCAATTGTAAATATGTCTACCAACACAAGTGCCAATGAAGACCGTTTTTCAACCGAAAGAAATGAATTTGAAACGTATGGAAAAGCTATGGGCGGAAGAGGTGTTTCTTCTAGCGGACAACTGATTGAATATATGGTTCGAGTTTCTATGCAAACTGAAATTTATCAATAATCTAAAACTCAAACTTCAATTGGTACACCACAAATTTTTTCTGATGGGTGTTTAAATTGTTTAATGAAATGCCTAATAATCGGACAGAATTTTTCAGTTTTTCTTGATACAATAATTCTTTTGCGGTTTCAAAAATTAGATTTTTATCGGAAATGAAATACGGCACCGTTTTACTTCTTGTTTGTTGTGAAAAATCGGAATATTTTATTTTTAAAGTAATGGTTTTTCCTGCTATGTTATATTTTTTAATACGTCGTTCTATTTCTTCTGCAATATTTTTTAACCGTTCTTCCATATAAATTTCAGAAGATAAATTTTTATTAAAGGTACGTTCGGCGCCAACCGACTTCATTTCTCTATTGGGTTTAACTGAACTAAAACTTATCCCTCGAGATAAATTATAGTACGATTTTCCACTATTCCCAAAATGTTTTTCAAGATAGTCTAACGATTTGGATTTTAAATCTATTCCAGTATAAATGCCTAATTGATACATTTTTTCTGCGGTAACTTTTCCAATTCCGTAGAATTTTTTCACATCTAACACTTCAATAAATGCGGCTACCTCATCGGGATTTACTGTTTTCTGTCCGTTTGGCTTATTGAAATCACTTGCGATTTTAGCGACAAATTTATTTACAGAAATACCTGCAGAAGCGGTTAAACCAGTTGCTTCAAATATTTTTTGTCGAATTTCTTTAGCAATTAATGTCGCGCTTGGATTTCCTTTTTTATTTTCCGTAACGTCTAAATACGCTTCATCTAAGGAGAGAGGTTCTACCAAATCTGTATATTCATAAAATATGTTTCGAATTTGTTTAGAAACTTCTTTATATCGTTCAAAATTAGGTTTTACAAAAATTAAATCCGCACATAATCTAGCGGCTTGTGCGCCGCTCATAGCACTTCTTACACCAAATTTTCTAGCTTCATAACTTGCTGCGCTCACCACACCACGAATTTCACTTCCGCCTACAGCAATTGGCTTTCCTTTTAAATCAGGATTGTCCAATTGCTCTACAGAGGCATAAAACGCATCCATATCAATGTGAATTATTTTTCGTGGTGTAACTTCCATACTATTTACAAAGTACTGAAAAAAATGTAATTTATTGAACACAAATTTTTACAAAAAATATAAGAAAGCATTAAGTAAAAACTTATTTAACTTATGTGCTAAAATATTGTAATTTTGATTCTTTATATTTTAAGAATTATGCAAGAAATAGAACGTAAATTTTTAGTTCATTCTTTAGATTTTGTGACGGAAGCTATCCAATTTCAAAAAATTGCTCAAGGCTATTTAAATGCTACACCCGAACGAACGGTTAGAATTAGAATTAAAGACCAAAAAGGATTTATTACCATTAAAGGCAAAGGTGACAAAACAGGAACCACACGTTTTGAATGGGAAAAAGAAATTGCATTATACGAAGCGGAAGCTTTATTAAAATTGTGCGAAAAAGGGGCAATTGATAAAACCCGATATTTAATTCCTAAAGGAAAACATACATTTGAAGTAGATATTTTTGAAGGGGAAAACAAAGGATTAATTGTAGCAGAAATAGAACTTTCCGACGCCAATGAAACTTTTGAAAAACCAAATTGGCTTTCAGAAGAAGTTACTGGCGATGAAAAATATTATAATGCCTATTTAAGCAAAAAGCCTTTTACTACTTGGTAAAAGGCTTTTTATTATTTCTTCACAATTTCAATATTTACTTCAATATGTCCGCCATAATTTGAAGGTCTAATTTTCCAAAATGCAGCTCTTGTTAAATCAATATGTCTATTTTTATGAAATGGACCTCTATCAGTCACTGTAACGTACACTACTTTTTTAGTTTTTACACCCGTAACTTTTAATTTTGTCCCAAAGGGAAGTTTTCGGTGTGCGCAAGTCATGTCATTGTTGTTAAACCTTGTACCGCTTGCCGTTCTTCTACCATTAAATTTATTAGCATAATAAGAAGCGTGTGCCGATTCGTGATACATTTCTAGTTTTTCAACAGGTTTGGCTATACTGTCTTTTTTCTTTACTGTATCTGTAACTTTTAGTTTTGGTTTATCTTGAGAAAAATTTGATTTTATGTTTTCCTTCTGAAAAAAAAGCACAACTAAAAGGGGTAATAGGTATATAAATTTTTTCATCTTCATATAATGTAAGATTAAAAAAGAAGTAAATTCTCACTTACTTCTTTTCATATTTTTATTGATTAGACAGGAATTATGCCAAACCTAACCAATGTTTAAAAGGTATTCTTGATACTAAGAAAATTAATCCTAAAACATAAAAAATACCAATTTTTTTAAACTTCCCATTACTGCTTTCTTCTTTTTTATGTTTGCTCCAACCAATTGTAATTAAAGCAATTGCTAAAATATTCGTTATCGGATGGTCTATTTTTACTAAACCTAAAGCTTTAAAATCGAAATCAAAAGTGGATGCCCACATAAATAAGCCTACCAACAACTGGAGATGACTAAAAATTAACGCAATTAATGAAATACTTCTATCTTTAGAAGTAAAATTTCTTTTGGCTGAAAGCCCTAAAAAAGCATTGATAATTGCAAAAATTAATACGGCTAAAACACCATAAGCTAACGTAGCATGAATAGTTTGTAACATAGTTTGTTTTTTTAGTAATAATTTCAAATATAATAAAATATATGGAATTCTTATTTAAATTTATATTAAAAATTGTAAACTTTAGTTGGTGTTACACAATAATCTAACTGAATATCAGTAGACAAGGTGTCTGAAATTACTGTTTCAGCTTCAAAAAAAGAAACGCCTATTTTTATGGTTTTTGGTTGGCATTTTGACAAAAACTGATCATAAAATCCTTTTCCATAACCCACTCTATGGCCTTTTTCGTCAAAAGCTAAAAGAGGGACAAATACCACATTAATTTTAGAAACAGGAACTTCTAAACCGTCAATAGGTTCTGGAATGTTGTAGTTGTTTTTTTTTATTTTGGTCGCATCTGTTAAAAGAAAATGGGACATTTCTCGCGTTGAAAAATCACTTACGGAAAGGACAATGTTCTTGTCTTTTCCTGCCAAAACTTGTAAAATATATTCTGTATTTACCTCATTTTTGGTTGCAATAGGTAAAAAAAGATGATAAAAACTGTGTTGCCAGATATCTAAATGTATGATTTGATTTGCAATTTGCAAAGATAAATCTTCAATAGTAGCTTCAGATAATTTTTGCCTTAAAGCGTTATACTTGCTTCTTAATTCCTTCTTCGTCATTTTCTAATTTTGTTGAAATATGAAAAACGGCATCCCCTTGATATACAATTGGGGCATCATTTACATTTATTAAATAGCCCGCATGTGGTGCTTTTAGTTTATGACTCACCTTTCCAAAAGGATCTGAAATAGTAGCTAATAATTCGCCTTTTGTTACATAGCTCCCAATTTGTTTTAAGCCATGAAACATCCCAGAAAAATTAGCTCGAATCCAATCCGACTTTTCAATATAGATAGTTGGGTGCGGTTTTGAAATTTCGTGTTTGTTTTTAAGCATACTAAAATGCATTAAAAATCGTTTGGTTCCTTCTACAGCTTCTTTGGTTACTGCGTTATTAATATCTACAGATTTTCCTCCTTCAAATAATAACATTTTTACATTCATTTTATCACATGTACTTCTAAACGAACCAGAAATATTATTTGAATATAAGGTAAACGGAGCGCCAAATACATCTGAAAGTGTTTTTAATTCTTCATTATTTGGCACAATTCGTATTTGTGGCGCATTAAACCTTTGCGCACCGCCCGCATGAAAATCTATAGCATAATCAATATGAGGTAAAATTTCTTTTAAAATATAATACGCAAATTGGCTTGCTAAAGATCCTGTTTTGCTTCCAGGAAAAATGCGATTTAAATCTCTCCCATCAGGAAATTCTCTAGTTTGATTGACAAATCCAAAAATATTAATTACAGGAATACAGATAATAGTGCCTCGTTTGGGTTTATTAATTTTTTTTACAATTAATTCCCTTACAATTTCAGTTCCGTTAATCTCGTCGCCATGTAAACCAGCCGTTAACAATACTACCGGGCCTTCTTTTTTACTTCTTTCTACAATAATTGGAATGTGTAAATCAGTCATAGTATGCAATTTTCCAATTTGCATATTGATAGTTTTACTTTTTCCTGGGAGAATAGTTTCGTTAAAAATAGTAATTTCCTTGTGCGTCACGTGTTTTACTTTTTGGCTAAAGTAATAAAAATTTAGTACATGCTAAATCAATAGTTTTTTGTTATTTTTGTAAGGCTTTTTTATGTCAAATTACTGAATACTAAAACGGAACACCGCCTCCTGCACATGACGACACTCGAACTACAAATACAAACCTTACCTGAAAATCCTGGTGTTTATCAGTATTATGACAAAGAAAACAAAATTTTGTACGTTGGAAAAGCAAAAAATTTAAAAAAACGCGTACAATCCTATTTTACAAAAAACCACGAGAATTATAAAACAGCAGTACTTGTTAAAAAAATTGTTACTATCAAGCATATTGTTGTTCCTACAGAAACCGATGCGTTATTGTTAGAAAACAATCTTATTAAAACATTACAGCCAAGATATAATGTACTGCTTCGAGATGACAAAACGTATCCTTGGATTTGCATCAAAAAAGAAGCCTTCCCAAGAGTATTTACTACTCGAAAAATGATAAAAGACGGCTCGGAATATTTTGGTCCCTACACTAGTTTTAAAACTGTAAACACGTTATTAGAGTTAATTAGAGAATTGTATCCCTTACGAACCTGTAATTTTGATTTATCAGTAGCAAACATTAGAGCTGAGAAATATAAAGTCTGTTTAGAATACCATATTGGAAACTGTAAAGGCGGTTGCGAAGGCTACGAAACGAAAGAAAAGTATCAAAAACAAATTACGGCCATACGAGAAATTTTAAAAGGTAACTTTAAGGAAAGTTTAAAAGATTTTAAAAATCATATGAAGCTTTTAGCCTCAGAAATGAAGTTTGAAGAAGCTCAAAAAATTAAAGATAAAATTGAAGTTTTAGAAAATTATCAGGCAAAATCAACAATAATAAATCCCAAGATTACCAATATTGATGTGTTTTCCATTATTTCAGATGAAACCATGGCATATGTGAATTTTTTACAAATTTCACACGGCGCTATTATTCGTTCGCACACATTAGAATTAAAGAAAAAATTAGACGAAACCAATCAAGAATTATTAGAATTAGCAATTGTAGAAATAAGAGCCCGTTTCTTTTTAACATCAACAGAAATAGTAGCCCCTTTTGAAATTGATTTAGGCGATAAAATTAAAATAACTGTTCCCAAATTAGGAGATAAAAAAGAGATTTTAAACTTATCGGAACGAAACGCAAAATATTACAGATTAGACCAACTAAAACAAATTAAAATTGTAGATCCAGACCGACACACAAACCGGATTATGGCACAAATGCAAAAAGATTTACGCCTTTCTGTAGAGCCTCGACATATTGAATGTTTTGATAACTCTAATATTCAAGGAACAAATCCCGTATCAGCCTGTGTGGTATTTAAAGATGGAAAAGCCAGTAAAAAAGATTATAGACATTTCAACATCAAAACCGTTGAAGGACCAAATGATTTTGCATCGATGGAAGAAGTGGTGTATAGAAGATATAAAAGATTACTAGATGAAAAAGAATCTTTACCTCAACTTATTATTATTGATGGGGGAAAAGGGCAATTATCTTCTGCACTAAAAAGTTTAGAAGATTTAGGATTAAGAGGAAAAATCGCCATAATTGGTATTGCAAAACGATTAGAAGAATTATTTTATCCAGACGATCCCATCCCTTTATATTTAGATAAAAAATCGGAAACGCTAAAAATAATTCAACAATTGCGAAACGAAGCACACCGGTTTGGAATTACACATCATCGTGACAAAAGAAGCAAATTAGCATTAAATTCTTCCGTAGATAGTATTCCAGGCATTGGTGAAAAAACAATGATAACCTTAATCTCGCACTTTAAAAGCGTAAAAAGACTAAAAGAAGCTACAGAATCTGAAATTTCTTCAGTAATTGGACTTTCAAAAGCAAAAAAAATTTCCGACTTTTACAAAAAAGAATAACTCGTGATAAAGAAACAAGTAAAAAGTAAAAAGAGCCAAGTGAATCACATTCGTGGTACATTTTCTTGTTATATACTTTTTGCTTTTGCCTTTTTACTTTTGCCTTTAAATTCAATTGCACAAGACAGTATCCAAAAACCCAAAATTGGTTTAGTACTTTCTGGAGGAGGGGCTAAAGGTTTGGCACATATTGGTGTTTTAAAAGTAATTGATTCTTTAGGAATAAAAATAGATTATATTGGAGGAACTAGTATGGGCGCTATTGTTGGCGGACTTTATGCCTCTGGGTATACAGCCAAACAATTAGATTCTATTTTTAAAACGTTAAACATAGACGATTTAGTTCAAGATAATATCCCAAGAAAATCTAAATTACTTTTTAATAAAAGAAATGATGATATTTATGCATTATCACTGCCTTTTAAAAAATTAAAATTAGAAACACCAAACGCACTTTCAAAAGGGTTTTATAATTATAATTTTTTGTCTAAATTAACTTATCATGTAAGAAATATTAGAGATTTCAAAAAATTACCTATTCCGTTTTTTTGTATGGCAACAGATATAGAAACCGGAGAAGAAGTAGTATTAAATAAAGGCATTTTCCCGCAAGCATTAGTAGCAAGTAGCTCGATTCCAAGTGTTTTCTATCCAATAGAAATTGAAGGTAAATTACTAATTGATGGCGGGGTTACAAATAATTATCCTGTTGAAAAACTTAAAGAATTAGGGGCAGAATTTATTATTGGTGTGGATGTGCAAGAGGAATTAAAAGATCGAAAAGACTTACAAGGCATCACAACTATTTTTGGTCAAATATCAAATTTCAATACTCAATCCCAAATGAAAAATAAGCGCCAGCTTACAAACGTTTACATAAAACCTGAAATAAAAGGATATACAGTTTTATCCTTCGAAAATGGAAAGAAAATCATTGAAAATGGGGAATACGCTACGAAAATTTTTTTATCCGACTTATTAAAATTTCAAAACAAAGCCTATCAAAAACCGGCATTAAAACCTGTTAAAGACTCTATTTTTATTGGAAATATTGCGTTTACAGAACTTAAAAATTACACTCGAGCCTATGTTTTAGGAAAATTGCGATTTAAACCCAACACAAAAATAAGCTTTGAAGATTTTCAAAATGGCATTCAAAATTTAAGCAACACCCAAAACTTTAGTTCGGTAAAATATCAATTTAACGAAAAAGACATTTTTATTAGTTTACGAGAAAACAAAATAAATACTTTTTTGAAATTTGCCCTGCATTATGATGAATTGTATAAAAGTGGTGCTTTACTAAATATCACCCAGAAAAAAATTATCTCAAAAAACGACATGGTTTCACTAGATTTAATTTTTGGAGATAATTTTAGATACGATTTTAATTACTTAATTGACAATGGGTATTATTTTAGTTTTGGAATTAATTCCAGTTTAAATAAATTTAATAGAAATGTAAATTCAGCATTTGGAATTCAAAGTTATTTAAATAATACATTTGAAAAAATAAATTTAGATTATTCCAGCATACAAACTAAAGTATTTCTACAAACGGTTTTCTTAAGAAAATTTAATATTGGTACTGGATTAGAATTACAAAATTTGTTGTTAAAATCAGAGAATTTATATGATGCAAGCAAAACAATTGAAAATAGCAATTATTTATCTTTTGTGGGTTATCTTAATCATGATACTTTTGATGATAAGTATTTCCCGAAAAAAGGATGGTATTTAAAGAGTAACTTTAATTACTATTTTAGTTCGTCTGATTATACCAATCAATTTTCAAAATTTTCCATTTCTAAAACAGATTTAGGGATTGCATTAACACCAATAAATAACTTATCATTTGTATTTCAGAACGAATTAGGATTTAAAATTGGTTACTCAACTATCCCGTATTTTGATTTTGCTTTGGGTGGGGTGGGTTTTAAAGAAAATACAAATATTCGCCCTTTTTATGGATATGATTTTTTAAGCATAAGTGGTAATTCATACATCAAAAGTAGCGGAACATTTGATTACGAATTTTATAAAAAAAATCACATTAATTTAACGTACAACGCATCAATTGTTGGCGATTTTATTTTTAAAGCCACAAAAACCTGGTTTAACAAACCTACTTATACTGGATTTGGTTTGGGCTATGGGTTAGAAACCTTAATTGGCCCAATTGAAATAAAATATAATTGGTCGCCTGAATCACATTTTTCTGCTTTTTGGGTGAATTTAGGATTCGTTTTTTAAATATTTTTTTTGATTTGGTTATTTAATTGAAAATATCCTATATTTGAAGCAACTAAAAATTATTACTTTATGTCTATTTGGAGAGTTAAACCAGTATCAGCCTTTGAAGCTGATATGAAAAAAAATGATTTAAAAAGAGTACTTACAAAATGGGGATTAACTTCATTAGGTATAGGTGCTATTATTGGTGGAGGGATTTTTACCTTAACCGGAATTGCTGCGCATGATTATGCGGGTCCTGCTTTAGCCCTTTCCTTTGTAATAGCTGGAATTGGGTGTTTATTTGCTTCATTATGTTATGCCGAATTTGCTTCAGTACTACCCGTTGAAGGCTCTGCTTATGCTTATGCCTATGGTACTGTTGGAGAACTTTTTGCTTGGTTTATTGGGTGGAATCTAATTTTAGAATACATGATGGGCGCTACAACAGTGGCCGTTGCATGGAGTGGTTATTTTGTAAAATTGCTGCATTTATTTCATATAGATATCCCTCTTTGGTTATGTAATGATTTAGCTACAGCTACAGAAAAATCAACTGCTGCAGGATTAGAGGCTCCATCATTTGCAATAAATTTACCCGCTTTAATCATTACTTTGATTGTCACTTCTATTCTTGTTAAAGGAATTAAAGAAGCAGCAAAAACAAATAATATTATTGTAATTATTAAAATAGCAGTAGTATTGTTTGTAATAATTGTGGGTGCTTTTTATATAGATACAGCAAATTGGCAACCATTTATTCCAGCTGAAACAACAACTATTGTTGACGGCGTTGAAAAAGTAAACTTCGGTTTTGGTGGGGTAATGACAGCGGCAACTATTGTGTTTTTTGCATATATAGGTTTTGATGCTGTTTCAACACAAGCAGGTGAAGCAATCAATCCTAAAAAAGATGTCCCTTTTGCCATTGTAGCTTCATTAGTAATCTGTACTGTTTTATATATCTTAGTGTCTTTAGTTTTAACAGGAATGGTAAAATATGATGTACTTGATAAGTCTGCTCCTGTAGCTTCTGCATTTGCTGAAAATGGATTAGGATGGGCGGTGTTTATTATAACTATTGCTGCAACTGCAGGTTTAACCTCTGTAATGTTAGTAATGATGTTGGGACAAACACGTATCTTTTTAGGTATGGCAAAAGACGGTTTATTACCTCCATTCTTTAAAGATTTACATGCAAATTTCAAAACACCATATAAAAGCACCTATTTAGTTGGTGCAATTATTGCAATTGTAGCTGCTTTTACACCAATTGATAAAGTGTCAGAAATGTGCTCAATGGGAACATTATTAGCATTTGCAATGGTTTGTATAGCTGTAATGATTTTAAGATATAAAAAACCAGAATTAGAGAGACCTTACAAAACGCCTGCGTTATATCTAGTAGGTACATTAGGCGTTTCGTTTAATTTATTCTTAATGTATTATGTTAGAAAAGAAACTTGGTACGCGTTTATTGTTTGGGGAATTATTGGTATCGCTGTTTATTTCTTTTATAGTAAAAAACATGCTAAATTAAATAATCCTGAAGAATTTGAAAGATTAGATAACGAAAGAAAATAATTAAAAAACGACTTCAATGAAGTCGTTTTTTTTTATAATATATTTTTCCGATATTTGTAATATGGAAAGTTGGAACGAATTATTAGCCCATTTGAAATTCCTCATCAAGAGAAATCCTGAGTGAGACAACTTCTTTTTGTTTTAATAAAAAAAGTATTGTAAAATACTTTTAAACCTATAACTTTTAAACTTAAAGAAATGCCAATATATCATAAATTAGGAGAATTCCCTCACAAACGACACATTCAGTTTGAAAAACCAAACGGCGGATTATACTATGAACAACTTTTTGGTACCGAAGGATTTCATGGACATTCTTCCTTATTGTACCATGTTCATAGACCAACACAAGTTAAAGAGATTACTAAATCTTATTCTGTTGAACCAAAAATTGCTATTGGTAAGAACATTAAATCGCTTTTATTAAAAGGTTTTGAATTACAACCAGCCGACGATTTTTTAGAAAGCAGAACAGACATGCTTGTCAATAAAGATTGCATTATCGGATTAGCCGCACCAAAAAAATCATTGCGCAATTACTTTTATAAAAATGCAGATGCAGATGAAATGATATTTATCCATAAAGGTTCTGGAAAACTTAGAACTATGATGGGAAATATAGATTTTGAATATGGAGATTACTTAATTATTCCACGCGGAATGATATATCAAATTGATTTCCATTCAGAAGATAACCGCTTATTTTATGTGGAATCTTACACTCCTTTTTACACCCCTAAAAGATATAAAAACGAATCCGGTCAACATTTAGAACATGCACCATTTTGCGAAAGAGATTTTAAATTACCTTCTGAAATAGAAACCTTTGACGAAAAAGGGGATTTCTTAATCAAAATTAAAAAAGAAGGCATGATGCACGAAGTGGTTTATGCCACACATCCATTTGATGTTGTCGGTTGGGACGGATATAATTTTCCATACGGATTTTCAATTCATAATTTTGAACCTATTACCGGTCGTGTACATTTACCGCCGCCAATTCATCAAACTTTTGAAACAGCAACATTTGTAGTTTGTTCATTCGTACCACGATTGTATGATTATCATCCAAAATCAATTCCTGCTCCATATAACCATAGTAATATTGATTCTGATGAAGTGTTGTATTATGTTGATGGCGATTTCATGAGTAGAAATAATATCGAACAAGGTCACATTACGTTACACCCAAAAGGAATTCCTCACGGACCGGCACCAGGGGCTATGGAAAGAAGTATTGGTCATACCGACACAAAAGAATTAGCTGTAATGGTAGATACATTTCGTCCATTAATGGTTACGGAAGCTGCAATGGGATTAGACGATGGCCAATACTACAAATCTTGGGTGGAATAATAAGCGAATTAATGAATAAGCGAATAAGCGAATAAGCGAATTCATATACGATCTAATTGACTAATCCGGTAGTTAACTAATTTTTAAATGAAATTCACAAACAGTTCAAAATATCAAAACAACCCTATCTTGAAAGAATCTTTTGAGTTCGCAATAATGGTTGTAAAATATGCAGAATTGCTTGATGAAAAAAGAAAATATATAATAGCAAAACAATTAATTCGTTCTGGAACATCTGTAGGTGCAAATATCAAAGAAGCTCAAAATGCAGAAAGCAAAGCTGATTTTATTCACAAACTTAAAGTTTCATTAAAAGAAGCTGACGAAACAGAATATTGGCTTTTTCTATGTGAAAATTTAGAAAATTACCCCAATCCAGAGGGGTTAATTGAAAAATTAAATGGAATAATAAAAATGTTAAACAAAATAATTAGTACATCGAAAAATAATATACAAATTAAAAATTAGCGAGAACAAAATAGGTATCTATTCGCTAATTATCTAATTCGCATATTCGCTAATTATTGCAATCACAAATTACTATGAAAGACTTAAAATCAGTCGAATACGGCTTAGAAAAAATATTTGAAGGCGCACAGGATTTCTTGCCTTTATTAGGAACCGATTATGTAGAATTTTATGTGGGTAATGCCAAACAAGCGGCCCATTTTTACAAAACAGCTTTCGGTTTTCAGTCATTAGCTTATGCTGGATTAGAAACTGGAGTTAAAGACAGAGCCTCTTATGTTTTAAAACAAGATAAAATACGTTTAGTCCTTACTACAGCTTTAAACAGTAATTCACCTATTGGAGAACATGTTAAAAAACATGGAGATGGTGTGAAAGTCATTGCACTTTGGGTAGAAGACGCTCGCAAATCTTTTGAAGAAACTACAAAACGTGGCGCAAAACCATATTTTGAACCTATTAAAGAAAAAGATGAAGATGGCGAAGTAGTTCGTGCTGGAATTTATGGTGCCTACGGAGAAACCGTATTTGTATTTGTAGAACGAAAAAATTACAACGGAATTTTCATGCCAGGCTATCAAGAATGGAAATCGGATTATAATCCAGCGCCTGTTGGGTTAAAATTTATTGACCACATGGTTGGAAATACCGGTTGGAACAGAATGAATGAAGCCGTAAAATGGTTTGAAGATGTAATGGGATTTGTCAATTTCTTATCTTTTGACGACAAACAAATTACTACAGAATATTCTGCATTAATGTCGAAAGTAATGAGTAACGGAAATGGAAGAATAAAATTTCCAATTAACGAACCGGCTAATGGGAAAAAACGTTCTCAAATTGAAGAATATTTAGATTTCTATGAAGGCGAAGGTGTGCAACATATAGCCGTGGCTACAGATGATATTATTACTACCGTTGCCGATATGCGTTCGCGTGGAATCGAATTTTTAAGTACACCACCTCAAGCGTATTATGATGCCATTCCAGAAAGATTGAAAGATCACATGTCTAAATTTAAAGAAGACATCAACGAGCTTCAAAAATTAGGTATTATGATTGATGCCGATGAAGAAGGCTATTTATTACAAATTTTCACTAAACCAATAGAAGACCGACCAACACTTTTCTTTGAAGTTATCCAAAGAATGGGTGCCAAAGGTTTTGGAGCTGGTAATTTTAAAGCCTTATTCGAATCTATTGAAAGAGAACAAGCCAAAAGAGGAACGTTATAAAAATAAAAAGCAGCTGTTTATAGCTGCTTTTTTAATAAAAAAAACACCAATTTTAAATAGCTAAAAACCAAATAGTTAAAAATAATTTTACCAAATACATAAAAAAAGTAGGTTATTTTTTTGTTTTGTTAAATTTTAACTACTTTTCTTGCGTTTTTTTCTGTTAAAAGTGTTAAAGTTGATTTTTTTTTAAATAAAATATAAAATCTTAACATATCTTTGCTAAGCAATTGAGAGGTAGTAGACTCATATTGCGTATAAGTTTTCATAATTTATAGTTTTTTGGTTGGTTAAAACATAAAAACTCAGTTAATTCATTTGACTGGGTTTTTTGTTTTTTGTAACTTTGGAACAATAATTGTATTCTTCAAAGAAAACCTTATAAAATGAAAAGAATAATTTTACTTTTAACTGTGTTTGTACTCTCAAACTCTTTTGATACTGAGGAAATAGATTCTTACGCCATCGGTGAATTCTTTAAATTAAGAATACATTACGGACTAATAAATGCTGGATATGCCACTTTAGAAGTTAAAGATGCCGAAATAAATGGAAGAAAAATGCACCATGTTATTGGAAAAGGCTACACAACTGGGATGACAAAAATGATGTTTAAAGTAGTGGACAACTACGAAAGTTACTTCAATAAAGAAACCAACAAACCTTATGTTTTTATTAGAAATATAAACGAAGGAGGCTATACTAAAAACCAACAAGGCTATTTCAACCAAAACAATAATACTGTTTTAGTAAAAGACTATAAAAACAAAACAGAAAAAACGTTTCATGTACCTGAAAACATTCAGGATATAGTTTCTTCTTTTTATTACTTAAGAAACCATCCAAAAATTGACAAATTAATTGTAGGAGAATCCATCACAATAGATATGTTTTTTGATGAAGAAACTACAAAATTTAAACTAAAATTTGTTGGTAGAGAAAATATAAACTCTAAATTTGGAGAAATAAACTGTATGATTTTTAAACCATTAGTTCAAGCAGGACGTGTTTTTAAAGAAGAAGAAAGTTTAACCGTTTGGATATCAGACGACAACAACAAAATTCCAATACGAGTAAAGGCCAGTTTAGCGGTTGGTTCTATAAAAGCAGATATTGATCAATACAAAGGATTAAAACATCCTATAAATTTTAAATAAAACTAATTTTGCAAGATACTATTTCGAAAAAAATCGAACAATTAGATGAAAAGTTCGAAAAAATAAATCAAAAAACAGAAACTCATTTAGAAGGATTACTTTGGGCAAAACCAATAACCTATTGGGATTATATTCAAACAGATGCGCTATTAAATTTACAAATTCAGCGTTCTACCCTACCCGATGAAATGGTGTTTATCATGTATCATCAGGTAAATGAATTACTATTTAAAATGATTCTTTGGGAAATGGAGCAAGTGTGCCATAATACCGCACCAAGTACTGAATTCTTTACAGAAAGATTAAACAGAATTAGCCGCTATTTTGATATGTTAACCACTTCTTTTGACATTATGAAAGAAGGAATGGAGCCTGAGCAGTATTTAAAATTTAGAAACACTTTAACCCCTGCAAGTGGCTTTCAAAGTGCCCAATATAGAATGATTGAATTTGCATCAACCGATTTGATAAACTTGATAGATTTCCGTTTTAGAGCAACAATTGATAGGAACACGTCTTACACACACGCATTAGAACATTTGTATTGGCAAGCGGCAGGTAAAGATCATCAAACAGGAGAAAAATCATATTTGTTAAGCGAATTTGAACGAAAATATAAAAAAGAATTTTTGTCTTTTATGGAAGAATATAATACTATAAATCTTTGGCAAAAATTTAAACAATTACCAGAAAACGATCAAAAAAACCCAGAATTAAAAGCCGCTATGCGTCATTATGACAAAACTGTAAACATTACTTGGGTGATGGGACATTTTAATGCGGCAAAAAAATATATTGAAAGCGTGCCTGGAAATCATGAAGCTACCGGTGGAAGTGATTGGAAAAAATACATGCTGCCAAAATACCAAAAAAGAATTTTCTTTCCAGAACTTTGGAGCGATGAAGAATTAAAAAACTGGGGAGAATAATTAAAAAACAAGATTTGAAATATATATTATACGCTATATTATTACTCACGTTTTCCTGTCAAGATAAAGAAAATGACAAAAAAACTGCAGAAAAAATTGCAAAAAAAGTACCTATAATAAAAAAATATGGATTTACTTTTAATGACTTTTCTGTGGTGGAAGACACCTTACAATCTGGTGATACGTTTAGTACTATTTTAGAAACGTACACTTTACCCGATAGTTTAAAAACATTCGATGTTACTGAAAAAATTAAAGACTCTTTCGATATAAAAAACATCCGAGCAGGTAAAGCTTTTTTGACTTTTTCCGATAAAAAAAACAAGAAAAACTTAAAGGCTTTGGTATATGTACAAGACAAAACCAGCTTTTTAGTGGTGGATTTAAGAGATTCTATTCGTGTAGAAATAAAAAAACGCCCTACGATTCTAAAAAGGAGAACTATTGCGGCAGAATTGGACGGATCTTTATCAGAAACCTTATCCAGAAAAGGTGTTAGCACAGATTTAGCAAACGAATTAGCACAAATTTATAAATATTCCATCGACTTTTTCAAGCTAAAAAAAGGAGATAAATTTGCCGTAACTATCAAAGAAAAATATTTTGAAAATGGGGAATATTTAGGAGTAGACGAAGTAGAAGCGTCTTATTTTGAATATAAAGGAAAAAAAATATATGCTTTCCCTTATAAATTAAATGCCAATCAAAAAAAAGTAGAATATTATGACGAAAAAGCATCGGGAGCTAAAAGTATGTTTTTAAAAGCCCCTTTATCCTTTTTCAAATTAACCTCAAAATTTACAGCTCGAAGATTTCATCCGGTACAATTTACTTGGAAAGCCCATAATGGCACAGATTATGCCGCACCTCACGGAACCCCAATAAAAACAACCGCTTCAGGAGTGGTAGAAGCCACGGGATATACTTCTGGAAACGGAAATTTTGTAAAAGTAAAACATAACGGAAAATACGCCACACAATACCTACACATGTCAAAAATTTTAGTTCGTAGGGGGCAATCCGTAACACAAGGACAAATTATTGGAAAAGTTGGCAGTACTGGTTTAGCTACTGGCCCACATGTGTGTTACCGTTTTTGGAAAAATGGGGTACAAGTGGATCCTTTACGCTTAAAATTGCCTACTTCGGAACCGATGACAAAAAAACAAAAAACAAAATATTTAGCTACAATTGCACCGCTAAAAAAAGAACTAGACGAAACCACTTCAAAAACATTTAAAGAATAAACCCATTTATCATGAAATTACAACATATCAATCCAACAGAAACAAAAGCTTGGCAAAAATTAAAATCTCATTTTTCAGAAATTGAACGTCAAACTATACAAGATTTGTTTCAATATGATGCGAAAAGAGCAGAAAAATTGAATATTGAATGGCAGGATTTTTATGTAGATTTTTCTAAAAATAATTGGACAGAAAACACCATAGCGTTGTTAATTGAATTAGCTAATGAAGTAGGTTTGCCAGATGCTATTTCAAAGTATTTTTCGGGAGAAAAAATAAACGAAACCGAAGACAGAGCGGTGCTTCATACTGCTTTACGGGCTAATGAAAGCGATGTGGTTACTTTTGAAGGCGAAAATGTAATGCCTGAAATTTTTTCAACAAAAAATAAAATAAAAGATTTTACAAATTTTATTGTCTCTGGTGAGGCAAAAGGGTATTCGGGAAAATCATTTACCGATGTAGTGAATATTGGAATTGGCGGTTCTGATTTAGGTCCTGCTATGATTGTAGAAGCCTTACAATTTTATAAAAACCATTTAAACACACATTTTATTTCTAATGTAGATGGCGACCATGTACAAGAAATACTAAAAAAAATAAATCCAGAAACTACTTTATTTGTAATCGTTTCTAAAACATTTACTACTCAGGAAACCTTAACCAATTCGGAAACCGTAAAAAAATGGTTTTTGCAACAGGCTAATGAAAAAGACATTGCCAAACATTTTGTAGCTGTTTCTACAAATTTGCAAAACGTAACCAACTTTGGTATCGCACCCGAAAATATTTTTCCTATGTGGGATTGGGTTGGTGGAAGATTTTCATTATGGAGTGCCGTGGGTTTAACTATAAGTTTAGCGGTGGGGTACGAAAATTTTAATCAATTATTAAAAGGGGCAAATAAAATGGATGTGCATTTTGCTAACTCGCCTTTTGAAAATAACATTCCTGTAGTATTGGCCTTGTTAAGTATTTGGCACAATAATTTCTTTGGTGCCGAAACAGAGGCATTAATTCCATATACACAATATTTACAGAAACTAGCGCCTTATTTACAACAAGGCATTATGGAAAGCAACGGGAAATCTATTGCTAGAAATGGAAAATCTGTAAATTACCAAACAGGAACAATTGTTTGGGGCGAGCCAGGAACCAATTCGCAACATGCGTTTTTTCAATTGATTCATCAAGGAACCAAACTAATTCCAACAGATTTTATTGGTTTTATTGAACCGCTTTATGGCGAAAAAGACCACCATAACAAATTAATGTCTAACTTTTTTGCGCAAACAGAGGCCTTATTAAAAGGTAAATCTCGTGATCAAGTACTTTCTGAGTTTTTAGCGCAAGGTAAAACAGAAGCGGAAATAGCTCATTTAATTCCTTTTAAAGTTTTTGAAGGCAACAAACCAACCAACACCATATTAATTAACAAACTAACTCCAGAAAGTTTAGGCGCATTAGTAGCCATGTATGAACACAAAATTTTTGTACAAGGAATTATTTGGAATATCTATAGTTATGACCAATGGGGTGTAGAACTTGGAAAACAATTAGCCAATTCCATTTTAAGTGAAATAGAAAGCGGAAAGATCCAAAACCATGATAGTTCAACTGCAATGTTATTGACTAAATTCTTAAAATAAAAAATGTTAATGTTTTCTTAATGCTATTTGTTAATTTTTTTATAGTTTTGTCAAAAATATATAACTAACAAAACATGAAAAAGCACATTTATTGGTTTTTAACCTTATTATTGATGTCTTCATCAATGGTTTTTGCTCAGTCAACCGTAACTGGTAAAGTAACTGACAACGCTAACAATCCTTTAGCAAATGCTATAGTGAGTGTTAAAGGAAATGCAACTACAGTAAAAACTTCAGAAGATGGAAGTTTTAAAATTGTTTCAAAAGAAAATAAAGGAACAGTGGTTGTCTCTTTTCTTGGATTTGAAGTTTCATCAGTTTCATTTGATGGAAATCAAGATTTAGGAACAATTGCTTTGGTATTAAGTTCTTCAGAAATTGAAGAAGTAGTAGTGAAATCTACAACTGTAGATATCGCAAAAAGCAGAAAAACACCTGTGGCTGTTTCTACAATTAGAGCAGCTGAAATTCAAGAAAAATTAGGAAATCAAGAGTTTCCAGAAATGTTAAACAACACACCTTCTGTATATGCAACTAAATCTGGTGGTGGATTTGGAGATTCAAGAGTAAACATTCGTGGATTTAACCAAAACAACATTGCGGTATTAATTAATGGGGTTCCTGTTAATGACATGGAAAACAGTGCGGTATACTGGAGTAACTGGGCTGGTCTTTCTGATGTAACAAGTGCTATGCAAGTACAAAGAGGTTTAGGGTCTTCTAAATTAGCTATTTCGTCTGTAGGAGGAACTATTAATGTGATTACAAAATCTGCAAACCAAAAAGAAGGTGGCGTATATGCATCTTCTGTTGGTAATAATAATTATTTAAAAAACCAATTTTCTTACAACACTGGTAAAATGAAAAATGGTTTATCTGCTTCGTTTTTAATGTCTAGAACAACTGGTAACGGATATGTTGATGGTACAAAATTTGAAGGTGGAAATTATTTTATTGGTTTAGGTTACGAGTTAAACGATAAACATGATTTTCAATTTGTATTTACTGGTGCGCCACAATGGCACAACCAACGTAGTGCCGCTCCAACAATTGCCCAATACATTAAATATGGTAATAATCCTGCAGGTATGGATCCAAACATTAAATACAACTCTGATTGGGGAATGTTAAATGGTGAGGAATATAGTTTTAGAACTAACTTTTACCACAAACCTGTAGCGTCATTAAACTGGGATTACAAAATTTCTGATAAAATGAAATTATCTACAGTTGTTTACGGTTCTTGGGGTCGTGGTGGAGGTTCTAACGGAACTGGAGCGATTAGAGGTAACAGATTTTTCGCGGATAATTTAAGAAAACCAGATGGAACAATAAACGTGGATTTCATTCAAGGTTGGAATTCAGGACAAACCGTTAGTAATGGAACTTTTGCGCCTGCTCCTAGAGCACTTACAGCTGGTCAATTTCAAAACAATAACGGAACTGCAAATAATGCTACAAACGGTATTTCTAAAATTTCATCTATCAACTCACATAACTGGTATGGTGGTATTGTGAACTTAAATACAAAACTTACTGACAAATTAACGTTAGATTTTGGTATTGATGCGAGAACCTACAGAGGTATTCACTATCAAGTATTAAATGATTTATTAGGAGCTACCAATTTTAACAACTTAGCTGGAGATGTAAACAACCCAAATGCGGTTTCAAATTTTCAATATGCTACAGAACCAAACTTAAATCCTTTATGGAATACAGATTACCAAAAAGCGATTAACTATAATAATGATGGTTTAGTAAAATGGTTTGGTGCCTTTACACAATTAGAATATTCTACAGAAAAATTAACTTTATTTGTACAAGCTGCTGCTTCACAACAAGGGTTTAAAAGAGTAGATTACTACAAATACTTATCCTCTGACGCTTTATCATCTACAGACTATAAAAATATTTTAGGTGGAAATGTAAAAGGAGGGGCAAACTATAACATTGATGAAAAAAACAATGTATATGTAAATGCAGGATATTACTCGAAACAACCTTTCTTTAATGCGATTTTCATTAATAATGCCTCTGTTATAAATGAAAACTTAACTAATGAGAAAATCATGGGATTAGAAGCAGGTTATGGTTTCAAATCTAAAATGTTTTCAGCTAATGTAAACGTATACAGAACTACTTGGAAAGATAGATTTATCAGATTAACGGCTAACATTAATCATGATTTAAACAATGCAACTCCAACAATTCCTGGTTCAGCTTTCTTAGAAGGTGTGGAACAAATTCACATGGGTGCTGAGTTAGATTTCGTATTCAAACCATTCAAAAAATTAGATATTAACGGTATGTTCTCATACGGAGACTGGAAATACGGAAGTAATGTAACAGCTAGTTACCAAGATGATAACAATGTAGTTATTACAAACCCAACTACTAACGAAGCTTTTAAAGAAACATTATATACTGATGGGTTAAAAGTGGGTGATGCTGCTCAAACAACTGCTGCTTTAGGATTTTCTTATGAAGTTTTAACAAGAGTACGATTAGATGCTAATTACAGATACATTGACAGATTATATGCTGCAATTGACCCCGTAAACTTTAAAACACAAGCAGCTAACGATTTAGGTTCTTTAGAATTACCATCTTATGGTTTAATGGATTTAGGGTTCTCTTACAAAATGTTAGTAGGTGATAACAAACAAAATTCATTAAACTTCAGATTTAACATGAACAATGTTTTAAATACTGTTTACATTGCTGAATCTAGAACTAATATTTTAACAAAAACAAGAACAGACTTCGCTACTGAAACGTTGTATAATAACTATATCAATACACAAACGTATGATGGTATAGATACTTCAAATCAAGTTTATTTTGGATTTGGAAGAACATGGAACTTTACAGTTACATACAATTTCTAATTCTTTAGAAATTTAATATACTAAACCGTTCCAATTGATTTTGGAACGGTTTTTTTTTATCTTATAAAATCATACATTTACAAAAAAAATACAATATGGTATTAAGTAGATTTTGGTTGACTATTTTTATTTCTTCTATAGTATTTATTATAGTAAGTTTATTTGCAGGAAACACCTATTCCGTAGATTATGTGTTAAATGGGAAAAAAGATGATCCGGTTTTAATTTCAGAAAAGTTTTTAAAAGAAATCCCTGCTTTTATTAAAGATAGTATTCAAAAATCGGATGAAAAAACGTTTACCATAAATAGAGATACCTTAAATCCAGATACTACTTACGTTTATAAAAATCAAACGGTAAAAATTTATAGTGGCACACAAAAATCAGATGGTTTATTGCCCACTTGCAAAACCAGTTTATTTGATATTATTCTGCCGCTTATGGCCTATTTGGCTTTCTTTTGTGGGTTAATGGAATTGCTAATAATTTCTGGAGCTTCCGAAAAATTAGCCAAAAAATTAAGTCCATTTTTCGCACAAATATTTCCATCTGTACCTAAAAATCACGAATCCGTTTCCTACATGACTTTAAATTTTGCTGCTAATTTTCTAGGATTAGATTCAGCCGCTACGCCTTTCGGATTAAAAGCTATGGAAAGTTTACAAACCCTTAATCCAGACAAAGACAAGGCAAGTGATGCCCAAATTATGTTTATGTGTTTGCATGCCGCAGGTTTAACTTTGATTCCAACCTCTATTATTGGCTATCGTGCAGCAGCCAATGCGGAAAATCCAGCAGATGTTATGTTGCCTTGTATCATCACCTCATTTATAGGCACCATTGCTGCCCTATTGATTGTAGGAATCAAACAAAAAATTAACTTTAAAAGCGCCACTTTAATTGTGGGATTAATAACAATAATTGCTGCAATTACTGGATTATTATTTTATGTTAATGGATTAAATCTAGTAGAAAAAAACTTCTTTACTTCTAATTTGTCAGGTGTAATGTTAATTGCAATTATTGGGATTACATTACTTTATGCTTTTACTAAAGAAAAGAAATTTGTGGAGCAAAAAACCACAATTTTTGATGCGTTTGTATCGGGGGCCAAAAACGGATTGACTACGGGAGTAACTATTTTTCCTTATGTAATGGGAATGTTAGTGGCCATTTCATTTTTTAGAAATAGTGGCTTGTTCGAAATTATGAGTAATGGAATTTCTTTTGTGTTTTCCAATATTGGCGTAAGCAAACAAATTACCGATTCCTTACCTGTTGCTATGTTACGTCCTTTCAGTTCAAGTGGTTCCAGAGGATTTATGATTGATGCCATGAATACCTTTGGAGTTGATTCATTAACCGGAAGATTGAGCGCTATTTTTCAATGCAGTGCAGAAACTACTTTTTATGTAATTGCTGTTTATTTTGGAAGTATTAATGTAAAAAACACCCGATATACTTTAGGAATTATGCTATTAGTAGATTTAATTTGTGTAATTGCTGCAATTGCAGTGGCAAGTTGGTTTTTTTAGCTAATAATAAGATTCTAAGAATTTGAAACTCAAATAGGGGATTTTTAAAATATTCCTTAACTTTACGCTTCAAAACTCAAACAAATGGACTTTTTATATCAAGACCCGTATCCTATTTTAAAAGACGATACAACCTACAAAAAATTAACTTCAGATTTTGTAAAAATAGAACAACTTGGCGATAGAGAAATCTTAGTGGTGGATCCAAAAGGATTAGAATTATTAGCACAAGAAGCCATGGACGACGTTTCTTTTATGTTGCGTTCGGCTCATTTACAAAAATTAAGAAACATCATCGAAGACCCAGAAGCCACTGACAACGACCGTTTTGTAGCGTATAATTTACTACAAAATGCAGCTGTAGCCGTGGAAGGGCAGTTACCATCTTGCCAAGATACAGGAACTGCGATTGTGGTGGCAAAAAAAGGTGAAAACGTTTATACTGGTGTGGATGATGGTGAATGGTTATCTAAAGGGATTTACAATACGTACCAAAATAAAAACCTTCGTTATTCGCAAATTGTACCGATTTCGATGTTTGAAGAAAAAAATTCAGGTTCAAACTTACCCGCTCAAATTGATATTTATGCTAAAAAGGGAAATTCTTATGAATTCTTATTTTTAACAAAAGGTGGGGGTTCGGCCAACAAAACGTTTTTATATCAAAAAACAAAATCGTTATTAAATGACAAATCTTTAGAAGAATTTGTTCGTGAACGTATTATGGATTTAGGAACAGCGGCCTGTCCACCTTACCATTTGGCTTTAGTAATTGGTGGTACATCTGCGGAAGCAAATTTAGCAGCCGTAAAAAAAGCATCGGCAGGTTACTTTGACAATTTACCAACATCTGGAAACATGTCGGGACAAGCCTTTCGCGATTTAGAATGGGAAAAAAGAGTACAAATTATTTGTCAAGAAAGTCAAATAGGCGCACAATTTGGTGGAAAATATTTAACCCATGATGTGCGAGTGATTCGATTGCCACGTCATGCAGCATCTTGCCCTGTTGGAATGGGTGTTTCTTGTTCGGCAGATAGAAATATCAAAGGAAAAATCACCAAAGACGGAATTTTCTTAGAGCAATTGGAAACCAATCCAGGTCAGTTTTTACCTGCAACAGCGCCACATTTAGAACCCGCTGTAGAAATTGATTTGAACAAACCGATGTCGGAAATTTTAGCAGAATTATCCAAATATCCAATCAAAACCCGTTTGAAATTGAATGGAACATTGATTGTGGCTCGTGATATAGCACACGCCAAAATCAAAGAATTATTAGATGCTGGAAAACCAATGCCAGACTATTTCAAAAATCATCCCGTATATTATGCCGGGCCTGCAAAAACACCAGACGGCATGCCTTCAGGAAGCTTTGGTCCTACCACCGCTGGAAGAATGGATGTGTATGTTGACGAATTTCAAGCCGCTGGTGGAAGTATGATTATGTTGGCCAAAGGAAATCGCAGCAAAGATGTAATGAATGCTTGTAACAAATACGGTGGATTCTATTTGGGTTCTATTGGAGGTCCTGCTGCCATTTTAGCAAAAGAAAACATCCTATCGGTAGAAGTAGTTGATTTTGAAGAATTGGGTATGGAAGCCGTTCGTAAAATAACGGTGAAAGATTTCCCAGCTTTTATTATTACCGATGACAAAGGAAATGATTTCTTTTCGAATTTGTAAGCAACACCCAAATAAAAGTAAATTAGTGGATTAGATAACAACTGTTAAAGTTTGGTAATTTAATATCATGATATTGTAATTATAACTTTAATCGATATATTTGCTTACCAAAACTATAAGGTTACCTAAAAATGAATAAGATGAAAAATAAATTATTTATACTATTTATAGTATGTACGAGTTTTTTCGGATTTGCACAATCCGAAAAGGATATAATAAATATCACCAAAGATTATGATATTGCACTAATAAAAAGTAAGGCAAAGGAATTCAAAATTTTAGAAGAAAAGGAAAGAACTAAGGCTTATAAATATGCATTAGAAAATAATATCCCATTAAGTTATACAGATAATAAAGGAAATTTTCATCAATTAATGAAACTAACGCCGGATGGCTACCCAATTTATTATTCAACTGAAAATCAAGCAGCAGCAAAATCTACAAGAGCGTTACATTTGAATACTGGTGGATCACTAGGCCTTACTTTAAATGGTCAAGGTATGGTAGCGCGAGTATGGGATGGTGGAAAAGTTAGAACTCAGCATAATCATTTTGGAACTCGAGTAGTTTGTGTGGATGATGCTGCTAGTACGGATTATAATTTTCATGCTACACATGTAACAGGAACAGTTTTAGCAAATGGTGCAGCAAATATTAGAGGAATGGCATACGAGGCCACAGGAAGAACTTTTAATTGGACGGATGATGAAACAGAAGTTCTTGATGAAGTATTAGGCGGAATGCTCGTGTCAAATCATTCTTATGGCGTGCCCGTTACAGGAACTACAGGAACAGCGTTGCCAGCATGGTATATTGGTACCTATGATTCTGACGCAAGAAATTGGGATGAAATTAGTTATTTATCACCTTATTATTTAATGGTGGCCTCAGCAGGAAATTCTGGAGAGGATCAAAATAATAGTGATCCAATAGCTTTTGGTTTTGATAAATTAACCGGTAATAAAACTGCAAAAAATAATTTAGTTGTTGCAAATGCTGAAGATGCTGTTATCGATGTAAATGGAAATTTAACTTCACCTCTTGTTATAAATTCATCCAGTAGTCAAGGTCCTACCGATGACAGAAGGATTAAACCTGACATTACAGGTAATGGTACTAATTTATTATCGACAGGAAGTAACGGTAATTCTGCCACTACAACATTAACTGGAACTTCGATGTCTTCGCCAAATGTAGCGGGTACTTTATTACTGTTACAACAACATCATAACAATTTAACTACTAAATTCATGAAAGCTGCTACCTTAAAAGGTTTGGCATGTCATACAGCAGATGATTCGGGTAATGTTGGGCCTGATGCTGTTTTTGGTTGGGGGTTATTAAATGCAAAAGCAGCCGCGCAAGCACTAACATCAAATGGATTAAATGCTTGGATTTCTGAAGAAAGATTAAATCAAAATCAAACGTATACTATAACGGTAAAATCATTAGGGACCACGCCATTAATTGCTTCAGCAAGTTGGACGGATGTTCCAGGAGACCCAAACAATGGCCAAAGAGTTGCAAATGATTTACAAAGAGCATTAGTAAATGATTTAGATGTTAGAATTACGCGAAATGGAAATACTTATTATCCTTGGAAATTAAACGACAATCCTAGTAGTAATTCAACTCGAATTGGTGACAATAATATTGATAATATTGAACAAGTCAAAATAGATAGTCCAACAGCGGGTGATTATGTAATTACAATTACTCACAAAGGAACTTTGGTGAATAACAAACAAGATTTTTCATTAATAATTACTGGTATTTCATCTAGTTTTGCTGTAATTCCAACTTCTACTGATCTTGAAGTTTGTGCCAATCAAAATGCTACATATACTTTTAACTATGCTCAAACAGGTACGACAACTACAAATTTTACAGCAACCGGATTACCAAGTGGTGCAACTGCCGTTTTTAGCCCATCATCAAGAAATTCAAATGGACCAGTTACAATGACAATTTCAAATTTGTCAGGAGTTATTCCTGGAAGTTATTCTGTTGGAATTGTTGGTAACAATGGCACAGAAACAGAAACTAGATATAGAAATTTGAAAATATATAGTAGTACATTTTCTCCAGTAATATTAACTAATCCTACAAATAATCAAGTTGGAGTTGCTACAACAGTAAATTTGAGTTGGAATACACAAGCAAATGCGGAATCATATAGATTACAAGTTTCAACATCTGCTAATTTTACAACCACGATACTTGATACAACTATTAATCAAAATTCTTATATAATTTCTAATTTAAGTCAGCAAACTTATTATTATTGGAGAGTTACCTCTTCTAATAGATGTGGAACGGGAATTCTTTCAAATGCAATAGTAAATAGTTTTCAAACGGGAATTTTATCTTGTGGAAATGAATTTTTAGCTACTAACTTTTCAAACGCAACAATTGCTAGTACTGCAAATGCTTCAGCTTCCGTACCAATTTTAGTAACTGGAGGATTAACAATAGGTGATTTTAATATTGCATTAAACATATCGCATACTTACATTCAAGACTTTAAAGTTATATTAACAGGTCCAGCATCTATTGGTAGCCCAATAATCACACTATTAGATCAACCTTGTGGTGACAATGATGATGTAAACTGCATTATGGATGATGACGGCGTGGCAATTGCTTGTGGTAATTTAGTACCAGCACTAACCGGTAATGTAGCTCCATCTGAAACACTAACATCATTGAATGGATTAATTGCTGATGGAATTTGGACATTAACTGTAGATGATCCTTATAATGGTGACGGTGGAACAATTAATTCTGTGAAACTAATAATTTGTAACATACAATTACCCCTATCAACTGGAGACACTACTTTTTCGAACTTAAAAATATATCCAAATCCAACAAATGGGATTGTAAATATTGATTTAGGCAATACAAACTTAGATAGTAAATCAATTGTTAAGCTATTTGATATACAAGGTAGAATAATTTCAACAAAAGAAATGCATACTACGATAGATAATATCAATGTTTCTAATTTATCTGATGGGGTCTATTTAATATCCATAGAAAATGGTTCCTCTAAAACAACTAAGAAAATTATCTTAACAAAATAAAAATTTAAATAATCCCAATATTATAAAATGTTGGGATTTTTTTTAAAATAAACTTTCTTGTTTGATTGGATTTTCATGATCTAGCAACCATTTTTTTCTCCATAATCCACCGGCATACCCTGTTAAAGATCCATTGGAGCCAATAACCCTATGGCAAGGAATCACAATCCAAAGTGGATTTTTCCCATTTGCATTGGCTACGGCCCTAATGGCTTTTGGATCCCCAAGTTTATTAGTTATTTTTTGATACGATTCTGTTTTTCCGTAAGGTATTTTCAGTAATTCATTCCAGACTTTTTTTTGAAAATCTGTCCCTTTTGGATTTATTTTAAATTGAAATTCGGTTCGATTCCCTTCAAAATATTCTTTTAACTGTATGACCACTTCTGAAAATAATTGAGGAATCGTTTCAGATAATTCTATTTCTTCAGAAGTAACAGAGATTTTAGAAACGCCATAACTATTTCCTTCAATACAAACAAAGCCTAAAGGACTATTAATTACTATTTTTTCCATAAAAAAATCCCGATAAGTAAAATCTTATCGGGACTAATATATAAATAATATTTTTATTATTTAGAAGCGGGTGCTGCCACAGCAGGAGCTTCATTAACTTTAACGGTTCCTTTAATTGTAATCGTCTTTGGAATGGTATTTTCTTCACTTGTAGTTACCGTAACTGTTTTGTGAAAAGCACCACCTGCAGCCGCATTATAAGTAGCTGTTACTGTTCCTTTTTCTCCTGGTTTGATAGCTGTTTTTGTGTAATTAGTAGCTGTACATCCGCAAGACGCTTTTACGTCCTTTAAAGTAACATCTTTGTTGGTTGTGTTTGTAAAAGTAAACTCATAAGAAACTGGTTTTCCTTGTTCAATAGTACCAAATTCGTGCGTTTCTTTTTCCCATTTCAATTGAGAGGGTGTTTGTGGAGCAGCTGGAGTAGCTACTGCAGCTGGAGCAGCAGTTTGAGCCAATGAAAGTGAACCCATGAATAATGCTACTGCAAGTAATTTTACTGTTTTCATAATTATAATATTTAAATTAGTTGTTTATTAATAGTACAAATGTATTTATTTTTTTAATTAATGTTGTTAATCCTTTATATTTATTGTGTTAATGAGTTGTTAATGATTAATTTCGCTTTAAAATTTATCTTAATATCGTTAAAAATATAGAAAATAAATGAAACTATCTAAATTTAATATTGTCATCATAATCGGATTTCTTGCCATTGTAGGAGTCATTATTATGCAATTATTTTTGATAAACAACGCCCATAAATTAGCGAAAAAAGATACAGAAGACAAAATATTTTTTGCTTTACAAGACGTGTTAGAAAAACTATATAAAGATAACTTAACCGGTTTATTAGTTTCCAATCAGGTAGAAAAAGTGTCTGGAAATTATTTTACCGTTAATGTAAACTATGAATTTGAAAACACCATTTTAGAACATTATTTAATTTCAGAATTTGAAAAAAACAATTTAGATGTTGATTTTGAATATGCGGTATATAATTGCTCATCTGATAAAATGGCGTTTAGCAACCACATCAATAGTAATGGAAAAAAAGAGCCAATTAAATGTCCAAATTGTTTTACGAAAAATCCAGACTATACCTATTATTTTGCCATTCGATTTCCAGATATTGAACAAAATTATTTTAAGAATTTAAATCAATATTGGATTTTTACTACCGTTTTGTTTCTAGTTTTAATTATTTATGTCTATTCCGTTGTCCTTATGTTAAAACAAAAAAAATATACCGAATTACAAAAAGATTTTATCAATAATATGTCGCATGAATTTAAAACACCATTAGCCTCAATATTAATTGCTTCAAATTATGTTAAAGAACAAAACGAAATAAAAGAAAATCCGAAACTGAAAAAATATAATCAAATAGTCGTCAATCAAACCAATAAACTAAATGAACATATTGAAAAAATATTATATGTAGCTAAAACCGAAAGCAAACAAATGCTTATTGATAAAACTAAGTTTGAATTGATGCCTGTTTTAGACTTAGTGAAAGACAATATTTTATTAAAATATGATAAAGAAATCGCTATCAATATAATAGTTACAAAGAAAATTGTTTTAAAAGCAGATGAATTTCATTTGTACAATATTTTATTCAATTTAGTAGATAATGCCGTAAAATATTCTGAACCTTCTCCTAAAATTGAAATTATCATTAACCAAATAAACCAACAACTTTCTATTCAGATTAAAGATAATGGTTGTGGAATTCCACCTAAAGATTTACCTTTTGTTTTTGATAAATTTTATAGAGTATCTCGCCAAGACATAAAAAATATTGAAGGTTTTGGCATTGGTTTATCGTATGTGAAAAAGATTTGCGACTTACATCGTTGGAAAATAACCATCGCTAATAATTCGGATAAAGGAATTGTGGTTACGATTATAATTAATCAAAAAGATTATGAGTAAAAAGAAAGTTTTATATATTGAAGACGAGGAAACGCTTGCGTTTTTAACTGTTGATAATTTAGAACAACATTTTGATGTGACGCATTGTACCAATGGTAAAATAGGTTTAGATCTGTTTTGCAAAAACCAATTTGACATTGTGGTTGCTGACATTATGATGCCTGAAATGGATGGATTTGAATTGGCAACCGAAATCAGGAAACGCAATCAAGAAATTCCAATTATTTTTTTATCGGCGAAAACGATGAAAGAAGATCGTATTAAAGGGTTGAAACTTGGTGCTGATGATTATTTAGTGAAACCGTATTCGATTGAAGAACTAATTTTGAAAATGGAAGTCTTTTTACATCGCAGTCAAAAAAACACAGAAAGAAAAATAAAAACCTATTCATTTGCTAATTTTATTTTTGAACCAGAAAATTATTTAATCAAAAACGAAACTACAAAAATAACACTCACAGAACGCGAAGCACAATTACTAAAACTGTTTTTAGACAACCCAAACACCGTATTAAAACGAGAAAAAATACTTATGGAACTTTGGGGTTCGGACGATTATTTTTTAGGCAGAAGTTTAGATGTTTTTATTTCCAGATTACGAAAAATAATAAAAGAAACGCCAACTTTAGCTATTGAAAATATTCCGAGAGTGGGTTTTAAATGGGTAAGTGAAAAATAAAATATATAGCTAATTACTCCTTTTTGTCTACATGCAAAGCGTCAGAAACTTTTTGTTTTTCAGGGGTTTCTTTTGTTCTTTCTTTTACCACATCGTACCATTTTTCTAGGTTTGGCGACATAAATTTAGAAACTTCTTGTACAGGCTTATAAAAAAGAGATTTGTTTAAGGTTTCTTCTTTTACCAACACACTATTACTATTTATTTTTTGAAGTAAATTCAGTAAAACACCCAACATTAAAACGGTTTTAAGTATACTAAAAACTGCGCCACCTAACTTATTTAGCCAACCTAAATAGGCAAAACTGGCGATACTGGTAAAAAATTTTGCTAATAAATGAATGGCAATAAGTACTAAAATAAAAGTAATGGCAAAAGCAATAATTTCAATATATTTCGGATTGGTTTTTATTTTTTCTTCTAAAGCCAATCGGACAATGTGCGAAAATTTTATAGCTACAAAAATGCCTACAATTAAAGAACTGAAAGAGGCTATTTCTACAAAAAGACCATTTTTTAAACCATTATAAATACTGTATCCTAATAAGACGGCAAAAACAATATCAATAAATTCCATAAATTATATATTTTTATAAAAACAAAACTACAAAATGCAAACCTCAAATACTATCTTTGTAAAAAACAAAATCTAAATGTCAAGAGATATACAATTAAAAGAACGTTGGGAAAAAGTAGTAACTTTTTTATCTGAAAAATTTGCCGATGGTGAAGTATTAGATTTAGATGCCATAATTTATTTAATTGGCGTGCAAGAATTAGGCAAAATAAATATAGAATTTAAAAAAGACGAAAAAGTTAACCTAATGCATATTGCTATTTGTAAGCTATTAGAACCATACGGATATTACGAATTTGAATTTTTTGATAAAGAAGGCTGGCCTCATTATAAAGTAGTAAAAGAACTTCCAGCACTAAAAGCTGGAGAACAATCCGTTTTAATGAAAGACGCCATTGTAAATTATTTTTTAGAAAAAGAGATTATTGAGTAACTAGTAATAAGTAAAGAGGCACTAGTGAAAACCTTTAAATTAAACTTGCGAATCCTTTTTACTGTTCACTAATTACTTTTTTATAGACTAATCGCTAAAAAATACATAAATTTGCAGACTATTACCTTTTTATAATGATAAACAAGATAAAACAACATATTGAAGAAGCTAAAGCGTTCCAAACTGAAGACAAAAGTACTTTAGAAGAATTTCGTATTAAATACTTAGGAAGTAAAGGTTTGCTGAAAGATTTTTTTGCCGAATTCAAAAACGTCCCTAACGAACAAAAGAAAGAATTTGGTCAGGTAGTTAATGAGTTGAAAAACACGGCAGAAGAGAAAGTAAAAACCATTCAGGAAGTTTTGGAGTCTAAAACAGAATCGGTACCGCTTTTTGGCGATTTGTCTCGCCCAGGAAATCCTATTCATATTGGTTCTCGTCATCCAATTTCTTTGGTCAAAAATCAAATTTTAGATGTTTTTTCAACCATTGGTTTTAACGTATCTGAAGGTCCAGAAATTGAAGACGATTGGCATAACTTTACCGCATTAAATTTACCAGAATACCATCCCGCACGTGACATGCAGGATACGTTTTTTATACAAACCAATCCCGATGTTTTGTTACGTACGCATACCTCATCTGTACAAGTACGTTATATGGAAAACCACAAACCGCCTATCAGAACCATTTCTCCTGGAAGAGTGTTCCGTAACGAAGCCATTTCGTCTCGTTCGCATTGTATTTTTCATCAAGTAGAAGGGTTATATATTGATAAAAATGTATCGTTTGCCGATTTAAAACAAACGCTATTATATTTTACTAAAGAAATGTTCGGGAAATCTAAAATCAGATTGCGTCCGTCTTACTTTCCCTTTACAGAACCAAGTGCGGAAGTTGATATTTATTGGGGTTTGAAAACAGAAACCGATTACCGAATTACAAAAGGAACAGGCTGGTTAGAAATTATGGGTTGTGGCATGGTTGATCCGAATGTGTTGAAAAACTGTGGTATTGACCCTAACGAATATACGGGTTACGCCTTCGGTATGGGAATCGAAAGAATTGCTATGTTATTATACCAAATTGGCGATATTAGAATGTTTTATGAAAACGATGTTCGTTTCTTAGAACAATTTAAGTCAAGTTTATAAAATAAAAAATCCCGATAATCTCGGGATTTTTTTTGTGAATTTGTTTTTATTTTAAGACCCCTAATTGTGTTAAAAAACTCATATTATCCATAAAATCTTGTTCTTCAACAATTTTTCCGTCTACAATTTTTGCTATTGTACAACCTTCAATGTCAACTGTTTTTCCAGTAGGTTTAATACCTGCAAAATCCCCCGTGTGCGTACCTTTAAATTGCCAATGTTTCACTAATTTTTCGCCATCTGCAAACATACTTTTTACTGTAAATGATCTGTTTGAAAAACCTGTAACAAAACCAGAATAATAGGCTTTAGCATTTTTAATGCCTTTAATTTCAGGAACCGTATGCAGTACAATTGTCTCCGCATAAGCCGTATCAAGTACATTAACTTTTCCTTCATTAATAACTTGATCCCATACTTTTGTATAAAAAGCTACATTCTTTTTGGATACAGTTGCCATTTTATCGGCGTTTGACATACATGATGACAATGCAATAGTTACCAGAACTAACATTACTATTTTTTTCATTTTTTTATATTTAAATTAATAAAGAAATCCAAATATATAAATATAACTGATTAAAAAACAATTAATTAGATAATTTTTCTCTTTTTTAGTAAACGCTTAATTTTAAAGTATATAAATTTTATAATTCATTACCTTTGAAATACAACTAATTTAAAATTATTATGGAAGAAAATAAGAATAAAAATTCCGGAATCGGGATAACTTTTGGTTGTTGTTTTGGAGTAGTTTTTGGGGCAGCCTTTGGAATTATTTCTGGGAATATTGCCACAGGTTCGGGATTGGGATTAGCTATAGGTGTTTTTATAGGAGCAATTTTCGACTTTAAAAATAGAAAATAAAATACCTTTTTTTAAGAGTAGGAATATCAAAATAGGTTTATTAGGAAACACATTATTGATCGGTGCAATTAACTTGATTGACTGATAAACAGACCCACACATCTTGGAGAAAGTTACAATTTTAATACGAGGCTTGATTATTAAATAATAAAATATAGTGTTAATCTTTAATTTTGTTTAATGGAACGCAACCCAATAACTCTTCTGTCGTCAGAATCAGTAATTACAATATAAGGTTTAACCCCAGTTAATTTAATGTCATTCCCTTTCATTGCATATGCTTCTTGTTTCCAATCTGCAATAAAAATTTCTGTATTAACCGGTAAAGAATAAGACTTTATTTGGTCAGGATTAAGATTACTCACTCTTGTTTGAATTTTTCCATCTGGAGTATAGATAATAAGAGAAAGATGATATATGTCTTTATAGTCATTTAAAAAGCTTATACTAATATTCTCTTGACCATAAGTTAATGGGGCAATTAAAAATGCTAAAAACAATATTGCTTTATTCATAGTTTGAATGTTATTTTTGTTTTTTCGGCAAAATCTAGTCAAAAAACAAAAAAAGTCCAACATTTCTGCTGGACTTTTGCTCCCTCTCTTGGGCTCGAACCAAGGACCCTCTGATTAACAGTCAGATGCTCTAACCAACTGAGCTAAGAAGGAATAACCTAATAGGTTAAGTATGTGTTCGCTAAAATTTTTTGCTCCCTCTCTTGGGCTCGAACCAAGGACCCTCTGATTAACAGTCAGATGCTCTAACCAACTGAGCTAAGAAGGAAGTTGCCTGTTTATTTTAGCGAGTGCAAATATAATTGAATTTTTATTCTATCAAAAATATTTAAACACTTTTTTGTTTTAATTTACTAATTTGTCTAAAATCAACTGATAAATATCTTTTCCAAACGTTAGTGCCATTAAGGAGAGTAGAAAAATCATACCACCCGTTTGCACGTAACCCGCCGCTTTGTCTGATAATTTTTTACCCGTAATCATTTCTACTATAGTAAACAAAGCATGTCCGCCATCTAAACCTGGAATAGGTAATAAGTTCATAAAGGCTAAACCTATTGAAAACAAAGCCGTGAAATTCCAAATAAATTCCCAATCCCAAGAATCAGGTAATTGACGTGCAATTCCAATTGGACTTTTAACTTGTTTGTAAGCACCTGTTGCAGGTTTTAATATCAATTTAAATTGTTTCACATTATAAACCAACAGTTGATACGATTCATTTACTGCGGCTGAAATTGCCTCACCAAAAGAAAGCTTATTGGTAATTTGAAAATCAAATTTATCTTGGATTTTAGGAACAAACCCTAATTTCCCTTCACTATTAACTTTTGCTTTTAGATTTACTAACTTAGAATTTCTTTCAACAACTAAATTAATCGAATCGTTTTTTAAATTTTTTAAGTCTTCTGCAAAAACATCAAAATAACTAAATTGTTTGCCGTTTACAGATTGAATAATATCGCCTTTTACTAATTTAGCATTTGCGGCTTCTGATTTTGGTGTAACAGAATCAATGGCAATTTTTGAAATTCTAGGTTGGATAAAGTTTTTTCCTTCACTTCCTAAAATTTCACCTTTTTGTTCATCAGTTAAATTTAATTTAATCTGTTCTCCGTTTCTGTCTATAATCACTTCATCACTCAATAAAACATCAATTACCGCCCAATTAAATTTTGGCTGTAAGGCGCCATCAATAGAAACTATTTTATCTCCGTTTTTAAACCCTACACTTTGTCCTATTTTGCCAAAAGCCAATCCGTTTTTCTGAATTTTCTCTGTAGAAATATATTTTTGACCAACTGTAGAAAACATTACGGTATAAATAAACCACGCTAATAGTATGTTTACAATTATCCCACCTAACATTACTATTAAACGTTGCCAAGCTGGTTTGGAACGAAATTCCCAAGGTTGCGGCTCTTGTTTCATTTGATCGGCATCCATACTTTCATCGATCATTCCAGAAATTTTTACATAGCCTCCTAATGGCAACCAACCAATTCCCCATTCGGTTTCGCCGATTTTTTTCTTCAATAATGAAAAGCCAATGTCCATAAACAAATAGAATTTTTCTACTCGCATTTTAAACATTTTTGCTGTTATATAGTGTCCAAATTCGTGAAGAATTACTAAAACCGATAATATAAAAAGTATTTGTGCTACTTGAATCATTGTAATTTTGATTTGTATTTAAAAAACAAAAGTAAGGTTTTCACCTTACTTTTTAATATTATTTTATGGTTACCCTATTTTTTTATGAAATTTTTATGAAATAAGCCTTCTGAAGTTTCAAGTTTTAAATAATGAACACCACTTGAAAGTCCAGAAATATCAAGAGTATTTTTGAAATCTGTTTTCAAAAGTTGCCCTAAATTATTGTAAATTTCCACTTTATATAACGTAACATTATTCGGGAATTGAATGGTTAATTCGGTTTCAGAAGGAACTGGATAAACAGAAATCGCCGAATTCATATCAAAAGTTTCAGTGCCTAATGTAGCGGTATTGTTTTTAGAAATAATATGTTTGTTTGGGTCAAAAGCAACGCCAGTTACTACAAACGGAACTGATACAATAAACTCTTGTGCATTGGCGGTGTTATTTACTACTACGTCTACTACTTGTGAGCCACTTCCTGTTAATCTAATCTCCAGAGGCATTTCAAAAAAAGAAACACTAGCGTGGGATTGCGTTTGATTCACAATAATTTTTGCTTGTCCAGCGCCCCAATTTTGAGCCGTAATAGTATAAGATGGATACCCTTGATTGTACAACCAATCGTTGAAAAATTCGGTTAAACTATTGCCATTATCAGCTGCTTCTAAATGCGATTTTAAATTCGCTGTAACGGCATATCCGTAAGCTAAAGCAGGATCCGCTAAATAACTTTTTAATGCTTGAAAAAATTTCACATCTCCCAATTTCCAACGCAACATATGAGTAATCATCGAGCCTTTATTATATGTTAATCGGGAACTAAAAATTGTATTTACATTTAATGCCCCAGCATCTGTTAAATAAGTAGCGCCACCTGGTTGAGATGTTATACTAGTTATTTTGTTGCTTTTCCAATTTACGAAAGTTGTTGCGCCATCTAAATACTCATAGACCATACCCGACATGTATTCTGTTAACCCTTCGTTTAACCAAATGTCTTTCCAGGTAC